>JAYURF010000577.1:0-8503 GCA_043756365.1 Acidimicrobiales bacterium | reverse complement strand
CACCGTCACTGCCGCCCGCCGCGATCCGCGCTGCGGTGGTCGGTGTCGCCCCTCGCGGCTCGGTACTGCGTTCGGTCGTCGGGGTGACGGATGGCCGTGTGGTGGTGGGGCCCGGCTCGGGATCGCCGGTACCGGTGCCGGGCTGCAAGGGAGTCTCGTCCTGGGCCGCGACGGCGCCGGTTACTGCTTCGCTGCCCGGTGCGCCACGACCCGGTGTCGGCTCGAACAACACCCACCCCGCGCCGTCGAACCACACCTCGGGCCAGGCGTGTGCGTTCCTGCCGAGGACGTGGTAATCGCCGTCTTCGCGCAGTTCTCCGGCGGTGAAACCCACCGCTACCCGGGCGGGTAACCCGAGTGCCCTGGCCATCACCGCGAACGTGCCGGCGAACTGTTCGCAGTAGCCGCGCCGGATGCGCAAGAAGCTGACCATCGCGTCGTCGCTATGGCCGCGCTGCACCGTCAGGTCGTAGGCGAACTCGTTGCGGAACCAGTCCTGCAGCAAACGTGCTTGGTCGTACGGCGTGGTTGCCCCGGCGGTCACCTCGCGGGCGGTGTTGATCACCTCGTCGGGGATCTCGGGCAACTGCCAGAACTGGTCGCTTGGCGGGTTCGATGCTGACAGGGTGCGCAGCAGTTCCGCTGATGGCACGGACACATCGGCGGTGATGTTGAACACATCACCTTGTTCCAGCTTGCCGTCGTCGAGCAGCAAGGTATCGGTACCCGACAGCCACAGCACACCGTTCTGCGACACGGTGAGTGGGCGGAATGCGCTCGGCACGAGTTGGCCACCAAGTCGCGAGATGCGGATCCGCTGCTGCACGACGATGCTGTCGGGGCGCTGCTCGCCGAGTTGCCCGCTCGCAGACTCGAGCTGCGCGTCCGGAAGGCCCCAGGTGGAACCGTTGAACTGGGACAACCCGGTCGATCGCCAGTAGCGGCCGACCGACGAGTTCATCGTGAACATCTCGGTGTTCGAACGGTTCACGAGCCGGGAGCGGATGTCGACCAATGGGCTGAGCACCTCGGTCACGTCGGATTGGCTCGTGCGCGTATCGAGCAGCGGGTCGGCCCCGGCACCTGGCAGCATCGGGGCGAACAGCGCTGCGCCGAGCGCCGTCACGGTGGCGCACACCACCGTGGCCGGCAGGGCGGCGCCAACGGCGCGGCGGCGACGGCCAAGCCACGAATCCGAACCGCCGCCGTGGAGGGCGCGAAGCACGGCGACCACTATGAGCGCAGATGCAAACCACACGGCAGCGACCGCGATGCGGTTGCGGTCGGTTCCCAGCGCGGCGGTGAAGATGAACAACACCCCCGCCGGCACCACCGCCTCTGCCCGGCCGAATGCCCGGAACGCGAAGCCGTCGGCGCACATCGCCATCAGGCCAACTCCGAACGCTGCAGCCAACAAGAACGAACCTTCACTCGGCACCGGTGCCACCGCTGAGGGGAACTGGCTCCAGACAAGCCGCAGGTCGAGGCGCATCAGCGAGATGGTGTCCCTGGTGGGCAACGCCAGCGTCATCGTGTCGCGATAGAACAACAGCGACAACAACTCGACGATAACGAGCATCACCACCGGCAGAGCGACGAATGCCGGGACCCGCGCGATGCGTAGCAGCGTGCTCGCGGCATGAATGACCACCACGACCATCAGCAATGGCCGCAGGAACACCCAGTCCGCAAACACGCGGCACATCGCGATGGCCGTCACGGTGCTCAACAGCATGACGACGAAGCTGGCGACCACCTCGTCGATGCTGATCCCGGTGTGTCGCCGTCGTGTCGCGGAGCTCAACGTGCCACCCGGTAGGCCTCGGGCAGCCTGGTCGAGTGGGCGAGTGCGCCGGTGAGCTGTGACCACGACTGCACGAAGGCCTCAGCCGACGAGGCATCGACGCTGAACCGGTCGCGGGATCCTGACCCCGCCCCTGACCCGGACTGCGCGGTGGCAGCGATCACCAACGTCTCGTCAGGCCCGATCGAGGTGCGCACCATCCTGGCGCAGCGGCTGTCGCCTGATGGTGTCACGACGACGACCAGACCCATTCCTTCACCCGATGTGAGCGACGGGAGCAGCCCGTGCGTGCGCGTCCCAGGCTGGACCGCAGCCAGCCAGCGGAGCGCAAGCGAGGCGACGTCGTGGCCGCGGAGGTCGATGTCGACCGCGACCATCCGTGTCGCCAGTCCCGATACCACGGCACCGGTGACCAAGCTGGCCGCTGCGGACACGGCCGCCTCGAACGCCTCGCTGACGGCAGCATTGGTTGTGGCAGACCCGCCGACAGGGTCGATGTCCAACACGATGGTGCACCGTTTGACGCCTTCGAGAGCGGTCTCTTTGACCACGAGGTCATGGCTGCGCGCCGAGGCTTTCCAGCTGATCCGGCGGAGATCGTCGCCGGTCACGTAGGCGCGCAGCGAATGGAACTCGGTACCTGTTTGACCATGCGCGCGAAGTCGCAGGTGGCTCCCCAACCGCCCCGCCGATCCGCCCACTGGAAAACGCACCGGCGTGTGGTTGGGCATCACCAGCAACTCGCTGCGCCCCGGCAGGGTGAACGTGCGCGAAGCGAGACCGAGGACGTCACGGCGGCGGGCGCGCATCGGACCGACGAAGACGAGCCCGCGAGTCGTCGTCGGCAGCCGGTATGCGGCGGTCGACCGTTCCCGCGGGCGTAATGGGGCGAGGTTCATCGTCGCGCCACCCGTCGGCCCGACCGGTTCCCACAGCTGCAGCACGGGGGTGCGGCGGGTGCCCGTGTTCGCAAGTTGGATGTCGACGCGCGCCGCGTCGCCAGCTTGAACCGTGGATGGGTCGACAAGGCGGCGGACGGCCAGGCGCGGCGGGCGCCCGGCCACCGTGACGATCGCCACGATGAGCGCAGCCACGATGCCGACGCCAAGCACGAACATCTCGATGATTCCGAAGATTCGCCCGATGGCGAACGCGACGACGCTCAACACGATGGCCCCCCAGCCGCTGCGGGTGAACATCAGCGGCCGACGGGGACCGTCACTGAGTCGAGTACCTCGCGGATTGCGATCTCGCCGGTCAGGCCGCGCGATGCCGCGTCGGGGCGCACGACCACACGGTGCGAGAGCACCGCAGCGGCGACCGACTTGACATCGTCGGGCGTCGCGAAGTCGCGGCCGTTCGCCGCGGCGCGGGCCCGTGTGGCCCGGGCCAGTTGCAACGTGGCGCGGGGCGACAAACCCAGCACCAGGCCCTGGTGAGCGCGGCTGGATTCGGACAGATCGACCAGGTACGACTTCAGCTGCGGTGCCAGGTGGACCGAGCGGACAGCCGCCGACATGACCACCACGTCGGCGGCGGTGACGACAGGCTGCAGCGCGGCAATGCCGATAGCGGCCCCGTGCGAGTCAAGAATGCCGATCTCTGCCTCGCGGTTCGGGTAGCCGAGCGACAGACGCATGAGGAAGCGATCGAGTTGGCTCTCGGGCAGCCGGTAGGTGCCCTCCTGCTCGATCGGGTTCTGTGTCGCTGCGACCATGAACGGCGCTGGCAGCTGGTACGTGCGGCCTTCTGCCGAGACCTGCCGCTCTTCCATCGCCTCGAGCAGCGCCGACTGGGTCTTCGGTGACGCCCGGTTGATCTCGTCGGCAAGGACGATGTTGGCGAACAGCGGACCGGGCTGGAACACGAACGTTTCGGTGGCCCGTTGCAGAACACTGACGCCGACCAGGTCGGTGGGCAACAGGTCGGGGGTGAACTGCACCCGCTTCCAACTGCAATCGATCGATGCCGCCAACGCCTTGGCCAAGCTGGTCTTGCCGACACCGGGGACGTCCTCGATCAGCAAGTGGCCCTCGGCCAACATGCACATCACGGCCATCTCGATGGCCTCGCGCTTGCCATGCACCACCGTGGAGATGTTGGCGGTGATTGCCTCGAACAAGACGGCAAACGATGGCCGGGTCGAGTTCGTGGTGAGCGATTGAGGCCCGGAGGCATGGTCGTACAACGCCGTCATACTCGCAGAGTAGACGGCGACCGGGTGATTTGTCTCCTCACCCGAAATGGTGTCGTGCGGGTGACCCGGTACTGTCGAACGGGTGGCAGAACTGTTTCTCGCGATCGACATCGGCGGCACGAAGCTGACCGCCGGGGTTGTCGATTCTGACGGAGTGGTGATCGTGCGTGACCGCGTGGCCACCCCGAGCCGTGATGTGTGGCCGGTGCTGGCCCGCCTGGTGAAGCGGGTGATGGCCGCTTCACCGGAACGGCCAGTGGCCTGCGGTGTCGGATGCGGTGGCCCCGTTCACGACACGTTGGGGCAGGTCTCACCGTTGTACATCCCATCGTGGAGGGGCTTCGATCTACGCGACCTCGTCACCGAGTTGACCGCAATGCCCACCAAGGTCGACACCGACGCGAAAGCACTCGCGCTCGGCGAGGCGTGGTGCGGTGCCGGGCGCGGTGTGACCGACTTCATCGGCGTCGTGGTCGCGACTGCCGTGTCAGGCGGGCTGATCCTCGGCGGTCGGTTGGTCGAGGGTCGACTCGGTAATGCCGGATCGCTCGGACACATCGTGGTGGAACCCGATGGACGTGAGTGTGCGTGCGGCGGGGTGGGCTGTGTCGACGCCTATTGCAGCCGCCGGGCGATCGAGGACGAGACCGGGAGGGCCGCGCAGCGAGCGCCGAAGGCGATCATCGAGCGTACCGGCACCCTGGTGGGCCGAGCTCTGGCCACGGTCGGCGCGGTGGCCGATGTCAAGGTCGCGATCATCGGGGGTTCGCTGGCGCTCGGATACGGGGACGTGTTCTTCGCTGCCGCCCAGCGAGAGGTCGACCTGCGCGCCCGCCTCGCGCACCTGGCTGGGTTCACCATCGAGCCCGCCGGCCTCGGCCATCATGCCCCGCTGGTGGGTGCTGCGGCACTAGCCCGCTATGCCTGCACCGATCCGGCCGCCCCATCGAGCCCATCGGCTACTGTCGAGTAACATCTCGGTCATGCGTCCCACCTACACCGACGAGGCCGAGGCCTACCGTGACAAGGTGCAAGCCTTCCTCGCCGAGAAGCTGCCCACGGATTGGCGGGGTATCGGTCGTCTCGAGGGTCAGCAGCTCACCGATTTCGTCACGGAGTGGCGGGTCACGCTGTTCGAGGGTGGCTACCTGGCCCCCGGGTGGCCGGTCGAGTACGGCGGTGGCGGGTTGTCACAACTGGAGCAGGTGATCGTTGGAGAGGAGTTCGCCAGGGCCGGCGTCCCAACGGGCGGACCCAATGACACCTTCGGCATCCAGATGCTCGGCAACACCTTGTTGCAGTGGGGGACCGACGAACAAAAAGCGTACTACCTGCCGCGCATCTTGTCGGGAGCCGACACCTGGTGCCAGGGATACTCCGAGCCGAACGCCGGCAGCGATCTCTCCAACCTGAGCCTGCGCGGCGAGCTCGATGGCGACCAGTGGGTCCTCAATGGCCAGAAGATCTGGACCTCGGCCGGTCACCTCGCCGATCACATCTTCACCCTCGTGCGAACCGACCCCGATGCATCGCGGCACAAGGGCATCTCTTTCCTTCTCGTCGACATGCGCCAGCCCGGGGTGGAGGTCCGCCCGATCACCATGATCACTGGAGAGAGCGAATTCAACGAGGTGTTCTACACCGACGCCACCACCCCCCGCCACGAAGTGGTCGGCGGTATCAACAACGGCTGGGCAGTGGCGATGACGCTGCTCGGATTCGAACGCGGTGAAGCTGCTGCAACAATGCCGATCCTGTTCGGCGCCGAAATCGACCGTCTCCTGCAGATGGCCCGCGATCGCGGTGTGGCCGATGATCCGATCATCCGGCAGCGCCTTGCAATCTGCTACTCGTTGGTGCAGATCATGCGTTTCAACGGCATGCGCGTGCTCACCCGGTTCCTGCACGGTCACCATCCCGGTCCCGACGGGGCAGTTTCGAAGCTGTACTGGAGCGAGTATCACCAAGTAGTCACCGAGCTTGCCATCGACATCCTCGGTGCCGACGCGATGGTTCCGAGCGGGAGGTGGCCGTCGAGTGCGTTCCAGGCCGACGACGCTGGAGCGCCCAACAGCAGCGGTAGTTGGGTTGGGACGTTCTTGAACGCCCGCGCCGGCACCATCTACGCCGGGTCGTCGCAGATCCAGCGGAACATCATCGGCGAAATGGTGCTCGGCCTGCCGAAGGAACCGCGCTGACCGGCGGGGGCCCGCGTGGGCTGCCCCGCCGGCGCCACGGTCGCATGGCCGCAGGGATTCGTCACATGGCCGCAGGGATGCCCAGTCGTGCCACCCGCGCCGTCAGTTGGTGGCGCGTCGGTTCCGCAGTTGCCCGACGACCCACGCTGTGGATCACCGCAGTGCGTCAGGCCAGACGGATGATCCCGTCGACGTGGTGGCGGCGGTGGCCCTTCGTCCCGGTTCCCGACCGGGCGTACCTGCGCTTCCGGCTCCTCACCCAGTACGGGTCACCTCAGCATCCCATTGACCCTGGCGATGTGGTGAACTATCTGGCGTGGTGCGCACGAGCGGGCCGGGTGGTACGCGAGGGCGGTCGAATGAGCGCAGCGCCGATTAAGCGCGGGGCGCCCGCTCGGCGGAATCGCTAGATTCGCAGGTCATGAGGAGCGCGCTGGTTCTGAACGCAACGTACGAGCCGCTCTCCGTTGTACCGGCGCGGCGCGCTGCCTGCCTGGTGCTCGCCGACAAAGCCGACGTCGTCGAAGATGACGGCACGCTCTTGCACGCCGAGACGATCACGGTGCCGAACCCGTTGGTGATCCGGCTGCGGTACGTGGTGAAGGTGCCGTACCACCGCCGGACTGCGCTGTCTCGCCGAGCCGTGTTCGCCCGCGACGATCACAGCTGTCAGTACTGCGGCGATCTCGCCGATTCCATCGACCACATCATGCCGACGTCGCGCGGCGGCCAGCACGCCTGGGACAACGTCGCTGCGGCGTGTCGGCCGTGCAACCTGTCCAAGCGCGACCGCACACCTGACGAAGCGGGAATGCGTCTGCGTCGGCCGGCGCGCGTTCCCCGCGAACTGACCTGGGTATCGATTGCGGTGTCGAGGGTTCCGGACGCGTGGAAGCCGTACATCGTCATGGCCGGCTGAATGGCGGGGGATGCGCCCCGCCGTTCGTCGCCCGTGCAGCGCCCCGTGACACGCCGATTCGTCATTGGTCGACGGACCGGCGGTGCCGACGAACTGCATGGCCTTGAACCGGCTGTCGTCGAACCGGCGGTCCTCGAACGGGCGGCGACGTGGTTCGAGGTTGACCGGGTGGCGCTGGTGCTTGGCTCGGCACAGCCGCTCGCGCATATCGATCTCGATGCGTGCCGGACAGCGGGTGTCGACGTGGCCCGGCGCCGCAGCGGGGGCGGCGCTGTGCTGGTCGTGCCGGGCGAGATGTTGTGGCTCGATGCGGTGATCGGTGCCGGTGACCCGCTGTGGGACGACGACATCGGGCGCTCGATGTGGTGGCTCGGCGAGGTGTGGGCAGAGGCCCTTGTGTCCCTCGGTGCAGCGGCGGGCTCGCTGGTCGAGGTCCATCGCGGTCCGGTTCGGCGCACGAACTGGTCGAACCATGTGTGCTTCGACGGCCTCGGTGCGGGTGAGGTGACCATCGACGGAGCCAAGGCTGTGGGTATCAGCCAGCGCCGGACCAGGTCGTGGGCCAGGTTGCAGTCGTCGATGCACGTGGTGTGGCGCGGCGAGATGATGGCCGGCCTGCTGTCCCCACCACGCCCCACATCTGCCGAGTTGCACAGTCCGGTGTCACTCTCTGCGTGGGTGGGGCCGCGGTCTGACGTCGACGCAGCGGTCGTTGCGCTCGTTCAGGCAGTCGAACACTCTCTCGACATGCGCTGACGCCCGGCGCTGAAGCCGAGTGCTGACGCCCGGTGCTGTCGCCCGGCGCTGACGCCCAGTGCTGACGCCCAGTGCTGACCTGCGCTGATGGGCGGCGGTGGTGGTGCGCTGACGGGCGGCGGTGGTGGTGCGCTGACGGCCGAAGCAGATGTCCTTTGGCCGACCTGCTGTTCAGACGCGGACGCGGGATTGGATCGGGTGCGGGGGACGTTCGGGGGTGGCGGGGGAAAAGTGGGGAAGATGGTTGACAAAGTGGGGTGAAAGGGGGAAGAATGGGGAAAATGTTGAGGAAGGGAGCCATCGTGGCCGACTCCGAAACAACCCGAAGGGGGCAGGCATCGTGGTGTTGTTCGTCGGGACGCATGAGCGTCAACTCGACGACAAGGGACGGCTGGCGCTGCCGGCCTCGTTCCGCACGCACCTCGGAGAGCACTGCTACCTGACATTCGGCGAGAACAACTGCATCAACGTCGTCGACTCGACCGAGTTCGAGGTAATGGCCGAGCAGTTGATGGCCCGAGTCAACCGGGGCGAGGTGAGCGCGCAACGCCAACGCGTGGTGTCGGCCAACGCCAGCCTGGTGTCGTTCGACAAGCAGGGTCGGGTCGTGGTCGACGAGAACCTGCGCG
>JAYURF010000576.1:0-3034 GCA_043756365.1 Acidimicrobiales bacterium | reverse complement strand
GCCTCACCGAACAGGGCGAGGTCATCGCCGCGCGCTACGCAAATCGTGATCTCGCCAGACGAAGCCTCGAAGCTCTTGTCGCCGCGGCAGCACAGGCAGGCGCCGCGGCGCGTTTCGCGGGCAGTGGCGGCGACGATGAGGCCGTGACCGCCGAGCGGTTCGCGGCGATCACGGCACTGGCGGAGCACTCGTTGCGGGCCTATCGCAACCTCGTCTATGCCACGCCCGGGTTCGCCCGGTTCTTCCGCATGATCACCCCGATCCGCGAGATCAGCACGCTCAACATCGGCAGCCGTCCGGCGTCGCGAACGTCGTCGGACCGGATCGAGGACCTGCGCGCGATCCCGTGGGTGTTCAGCTGGAGCCAGTGCCGGTTGATGCTGCCCGGCTGGTACGGGGCAGCGTCGGCGTTCGCAGCGTGGGCCACCGACGAAGCCAAGGTCGACCAGCTGCGCAGCATGTATCGCGACTGGCAGTTCTTTCGTACGGTGATGTCGAACATGGGCATGGTGCTCGCCAAGACCGACCTCGACATCGCCGCGCGTTATGCCTCTCTCGTCACCGACCAGACGCAGGCCGACGACGTGTTCGGCCGCATCAGTGCTGAGCACGAGCTTGTGCTCGTATGGTTCCGGCGGATCACCGGTGGAGATCCACTCGACGACAACGCCTCGCTGGCGCGCAGCATCCGCAACCGGTTCCCGTATCTCGACCCGTTGCACAGCCTGCAGGTCGAGCTCCTGCGACGGCTGCGCGCAGGCGACGACGGGGAGATGGTCGCCCGTGGCATCCAACTGACCCTCAACGGTGTCGCCGCCGGTCTGCGCAACAGCGGCTGACGCTCTGGCGGCAGACGAGGATGTAACTGCACTTGGGGTTGGGGTGAGCGACCGACGAGATCGGTTGGAACCTTCAGGAAGCGAGGGCTGCGTGGATGCTTTCGATTGATCCGGCTGGGTCGGTGGGGTCGAACCAGACGGAGGTGAGTCCGCAGGCGTCCGAGCCGTCGAGGTTGACCCGTAGGTCGTCGACGAACACCACGTCTGCCGGTGGCGGGTTGCCGAGCTCGTCGAGGGCGAACTGAAAGGCTCGTGGGTCGGGCTTCAAGATCCCGGTGATCGAACCGTCGATGATGAAGTCGAACTCGCGCAGCACGGAGATGTTGTCCATCCACTCCCTACCGTGGAACGCGGTGAGATCGTTGGTGAGCATGCCGACAACACCACCACCGGCGCGGTAGTCGATCACCAGTTGCGTCAATTCCGGACGGATCAGATGATCGCCCGACGGGTTGAAGAAGTGCGCCATGAACTCCTGGGTGTCGAGCCCGAACGTGGCCGCACGACGAGCCCACAGCTGTCGCTCGGTGATCTCCCCGGAGCGGAACAGCAGCCATTCGTCGTCGTTGTCGGGATCGAACGGGCCCGCCCACGGCAGCGGGCCGAGCGCCGGCTCGGCAACGTGGCGGAGCTCGAAGATCGTCTTCAACAACACCCCACCAAAGTCCAACAACAACGGCTTCATCATGGCTCCAGAATCTCAGGGTTCAGGCGCGCTTGGCGCGTGCGGCAAAGCCCATTGCTTCGCTGATCTCGATCGAACAACGACGGACGAGGCGGACAAAGCGGGGCAGGTGCTCGGCGCTGACGCGAATCACCGGGCCGACGAGCGACACCGCCGCGATGCAACTTCCGTCCCTGCCGAACACCGGGGCACCAACGCTGGCGACGCCCTTCTCGCTCTCCTCGACGCTCACCGCGTACCCGTCGATGCGTACCTGAGCGAGCACCTGGCGGAACATCGATGCAGTGGTGATCGTCCGCGGTGCCCGCCGAGTCAGCTCGGCGGAGGTGACCCGATCGATGGCTTCGAGCGAGCCGAACGCCAGTAGGCACTTACCTGACGACGTGACGTGCGCCGGCATGCGCATCCCGACTCGCGAGAACATTCGCATCTGCGCGGCAGATTCCATCCGGTCGATGTACACCACCTCGGTGCCGTCGAGCACGGCGAGGTGCACGCTCTCGCCGGTCTCGTGACGCAGCCGATCGAGCGGGTCGTGGGCCACCTCGTGAAGGCGCAGCCCCGACACCACCAACTGGCCCATCTCGTGCAGTTTGAGACCGAGCCGATACCTGTCGTCGGGGGTCTTGATGACGTAGCCATGTTCGTGCAACGTGCTCAGCGCACGATGCACGCTGCTCTTGCCCATGCCCAGTTTGCGCGCCAGTTCCGACACGCCGAGCACGGGTTGGGCATAGCTGAACGCCTCGAGTACGCGCAGCGTCTTGGCAACCGTGGACAACTGATCAGCCACGCCCGTCAACTTTCACGAGCACCAGGAAACCGCCAACTTTGTCGGTGTGGACACGCTGGGGATGTCGAGACCGACAAAGTTCGCAGGAGCAGGAACCATGGGCGGGCCTCGTTAGTCGAGGATGGTGCAGGTGCCGTTGTCCCCGTCGACGCGCAGGCGCATGCCGGTCTTGATGGTCTGCGTGGCGAACGCAGTGCCAGTGACCGCGGGAAGGCCGTACTCGCGGCACACGATTGCTGCATGGCTCATCATTCCACCCGAATCCGTGACCGTGGCCGCAATCCGACGGAACACCGGTGCCCACGAGGGCGCGGTGACCGGGGCGACAAGGATCTCGCCGTCTTGCAACTCGGCCAGCTGATCGGCGTTGGTGAGCACACGGGCGATTCCTTCGGCTACGCCCGGCGAGGCGGCGAAACCGTTGAGGCTGCCGTCGCTGCTCGCCCCGCCGAGCCACTTCTGGATCGACTCGCTCGTGACACCCCACAGCATGATGGTGAACGGTTCGGTGACGACCTCGGGCGGGGCCCCGAGCGCAGGCGGCGCATTCCACTGCTGGCAAGCAGCCAGGATCGAGCGCCGTTTGGCGATGATGGCCGGCCAGTGCGACGGCCCCCGTGGTGCCACGCCCGCTGCCCACGAAAACGTCATGTCGCTGATCGCCGTGGGGATCTCGTCGCGGGTGAGCATGAAGATGTCGTCGGTGTCGTTCCAGAA
>JAYURF010000575.1:0-3040 GCA_043756365.1 Acidimicrobiales bacterium | reverse complement strand
TCGACGGTGTACTCGTCGGCGGCGGGGTCGCTGGGCAGACGACCCAGGCGATCGAAAACCTCAAAGCGCAGCTCGCCACGATGGACGCCACACTCGGCGACATCGCCAAGACGCTGTGCTTCCTCACCGATATGGACACGTTCGCCACCTTCAACGAGGCGTACGTCGTCGGCTTCGATGGCGCCCGCCCGGCCCGCAGCACGATCGGCGTGGCAGCACTTCCTTTCGGCGGCGCGGTCGAGATCGAGGCGTGGGCATACAAGCCCCAGTGATGCGAGTTGCCGTAGAGCACGCCGTGCGGTTGGCGCGGTAGGCTCGCCGCGTGCCTGGTGCCATCGCCATCGTCGTCGTGTTGTTGCTGTTCCCGATCCTCGTCTCGGTGGGTAGCTCCGTGGTCGCCGTTGCCCTCGGCTACTTCTTGAACCGCGACGGTGAAGTGCGTGGCGAGGGCAGCGAGTTGCTCGACTTGAACGTGTGAACATCCCATGGTGATGCACCAGCACGACGCGACGATCGAGGCGCTGACGCAGGCGGTGATCCACTACGCGGTCGACCGGGTGGTCCTCGACCCACCCCCGCTCGACATCGGTCGCAGCGCAGCCGACCTCGCCGCGATGGCCGGGCGCACCGTCACCGCCGATGGGATCGGCGGCTTGGAAGCGTTGCGCATCTTCGGTGAGATCCTTGCCCCCGCCTGCATCAGCGTCGACCATCCCCGCTTCTTGTCGTTCGTGCCGGCCGCGCCAACAGAGGCATCGATCCTGTTCGATCTCGTCGTGGGCGCATCCAGCATCTACGCCGGTTCGTGGATGGAGGGCGCCGGTGCGGTGTTCGCCGAGAACGCGGCGTTGCGCTACATCGCCGATCTCGTCGGCTTGCCGGCCGAGGCTGGCGGTGTGTTCGTCAGCGGTGGCACAGCTGGGAACCTGTCGGCTCTGATCGCAGCGCGCTGGCGGTGGCGGCAGCGGGCGGAGGGACGCTTCGACCGGGTTCGGGGTTTGGTGATCGCCAGCAGCGGTGCGCATTCCAGCGTCGCATCGGCAGGCCGGGCGATGGACGCCGACATCGTGTTGGTGTCAGCAGACACACGCGGTCGAATGAACGCATCCGCGCTGCAGGCGACCATCGACGGGCTCGACGACGAGGATCGCCAACGACTGTTCGCCATCGTTGCTACCAGCGGCACCACCAACGCCGGGGTGATCGACGACCTCGATGGGGTTGCCGACGTCTGCGAACAACGCGGTGTGTGGCTCCATGTCGACGGTGCCTACGGCGGGGCC
Organism: Acidimicrobiales bacterium; assembly: GCA_043756365.1. Classification (GTDB taxonomy): domain Bacteria; phylum Actinomycetota; class Acidimicrobiia; order Acidimicrobiales; family Ilumatobacteraceae; genus VFMC01. Next base: position 1,757 of record JAYURF010000575.1, on the reverse strand, counting down.
GGCCTTGCCGCGCCGAGCATCTCCCACCGTTTCGCCGGGGTTGAGCGGTGCGACAGCTTCATCGTCGACCCACACAAGTGGTTCTTCGCCCCCTTCGATTCCTGCGCCCTGTTGTATCGCGACCCGTTGGTGGCGCGCCAGGCACACACCCAACACGCCGAGTACCTCGACGTGTTGCACCAAGGCGACGAAGCCGAATGGAACCCGAGCGACTTCGCCCACCACCTGTCGCGCCGCGCCCGCGGGCTGCCGTTCTGGTTCAGCCTGGCCACGTACGGCACCCGCGCCTACAGCGAGGCGGTAGAGGTCACCTTGCAGGTGGCTCGAAACGCGGCCGCGCTCATCGCCGAATCCGAGCATCTCGAGCTGATCTTCGAACCCGAGCTCAGCATCGTGATGTTCCGCCGAGTCGGCTGGACCCCTGCCGAGTACCAGGGCTGGAGCGACCGGATGCTGACTGGCGGTGAGGCATTCGTGGTGCCCACCACCTGGGCCGGCGAAACGGTTCTGCGGATCTGCGTCGTCAACCCGCGCACCACCATCGACGACATCCGGGCGATCGTCGAATCCTTGCGCTGATGGCCGACCTCGTCGTACGCGGTGCCCGCCTCGTGGCCACGGTCGACGCCGATCGGCGTGAGCTGCCAGGAGGATGGGTGAGCGTGACCGGCGGGCTGATCGAAGCGGTCGGCACCTCGACCGACCCGGTGCCGGTTGCGGCACGGGTGATCGATGCAACCGACTGCCTGGTCACGCCTGGCCTCGTCAACACCCACCACCACATGTTCCAGAACCTCACCCGCGCGTACCCGGCGATGACCGGCAAGGCGCTGTTCGGCTGGTTGGAATCGCTGTACCCGTTGTGGGCGGCAATCGACGAAGAGGCCGTACATGCGTCGGCGTTCGTCGGCCTCGCCGAGCTCGCCCTCGGTGGCTGCACCACCTCGACCGATCACCTCTACCTCCATCCGCGAGGTGCCGGCGATCTGCTCGGCGCGGAGATCGCTGCTGCCACCGAGATCGGCATGCGCTTCCATCCCACGCGTGGTTCGATGAGCCTGAGCCGAAAAGACGGGGGCCTCCCGCCCGACACCGTGGTGCAAGACGACGACGAGATCCTCGCTGCCAGCGAAGCCGCGGTAGCGCGCCACCACGACCGTAGGCATGGCGCGATGGTGCGCATCGCGCTTGCCCCGTGCAGCCCGTTCACCGTCACCGAGCAGCTGATGGTGCGCTCGGCCGAACTGGCCCAACGGCTCGACGTGCGCCTGCACACCCACTTCGCCGAGAATGCCGAGGACGACGCGTTCTCCCTCGCCACGTTCGGGTGCCGGCCGATGGAGTACCTCGAGCGGACCGGGTGGTGCAGCGACCGCACGTGGGTGGCCCACTGCGTGATGCCCAACGCCGATGAGATACGTCGCCTCGGTGCCGCCGGGATGGGCGTTGCGCACTGCCCGAACAGCAACATGATCCTGTCGTCGGGACTCGCCCCGCTGACCGCGTTGCGCGCCGCCGGGGTGACGGTGGGCCTTGGGGTGGACGGCTCGTCGTCGGCCGACAGCGCGTCGCTGTGGATGGAGGCGCGCCAGGCGATGCTCGTGGCCAAGTTGCGCGACGGGGCTCACGCCGGCACAGCACGCATCGCCTTAGAATGTGCGACGCTCGGCGGGGCCGGATGCCTCGGCCGCGAGGGCGAGATCGGGGTTCTTGCCCCCGGTGCGGTCGGCGACATCGCCGTGTGGCGACTCGACGGC
>JAYURF010000574.1:0-3051 GCA_043756365.1 Acidimicrobiales bacterium | reverse complement strand
ACCACCCCGCCCGGTGTCGCCGCCAGCCGTGCGACCAAAGCGGCCCGATCCGAGAACGTGGTGTCGAACGTCTCGACAGCGAACCCGGCACGCTTCAGATAGGCGCTGATGTACAACAGACCGAGCGGCGCATAGGGCTTCATGATCGCCTGTTCTTTTTCGTCCTCTCCCAGGAAGTAGCCGTGGGTCAGTAACAGGTCTGTTGTCGGATACGTCATCCCTGTCTCCTGGCCGCTACTGAGCGACCACGGGGATGCGCAGCCGGGTGGGGTTCGGGTTTCGTTCCTGCGGTTCGCGTTCACCCAGCAAACCCCACCGGGCGGCCACACGAGCGTGGTGCTCCGCCAGCTCGACCTCCGGCAACTGCGGATGCGGGGCACGACTCAATCCGACTTCGCGCCGACGCAGGTCGAGATCGTCGTGCAGGCCGTGGTGTAGTTCACGATAGAACGAGGTGGAGTAGGTACCGGCAAACATCATCGCCAGGTCCCCCGAATCCTCCCAGTTGTCCTGGTCGGCGAGGTCGAACTTCACCATCTCGTAGAACTTCGTACCGGGCATCGGGTAGCTGACGCTCACCCCGATGTTGTCGGGCATCAGCTCGCGGACCAGTTCGATCGTGCAGCCGATGTCGTCCCAGGTCTCCCCCGGATAGCCGAACTGCACGAAGAAGCAAGCGCGTATGCCGCGCTCACCGAGGCGACGACGAGCGTTGCGGACATCGTCGATGGTGATGCCTTTGTCCATCGCGTCGAGCACTCGCTGGCTGCCGCTCTCCACGCCCAGCCACACCTCACGGCAACCGGATCGGGCCAGCGCGTCGACCGCCTCGTCGTTCATCAGGTCGCAGCGCGACTGGATCGTGAACGGCACTGCGCCACCGCCTTCGGTGACCCGATCGGCGAACGCCGCCAACCAATCACTGCGCAACCCGAATACGTCGTCGGCAAACCAGACGTGATCGGGGGCGTGCTGGTGGCGCAGTTGCACCATCTCGTCGGCAACCGCACCGGGGGTACGCATCGAGTACCGCTGTCCCCAAATCGGCTTCGCACACCAGTTGCACGAGTACGGGCATCCACGGGTCGAGACCATGTTGAGCGAGAACTCACCGTGATGCGCGAGCCACAGCTGACGGTACGCATCGACGTCGATGAGATCTCGTGCCGGCAACCCGAACACATCAGGGTGCCGTTCGATCCGACGGTGGCCCGTGCCGGTGACCACGCCGTCGACGAGGACCGCCGACCCGTCAATGAGCCCGTCTCCGACGGCATGCCCGAACCAGCGATCGAGCACCTCGACCACGGCATGCTCGCCCTCCCCGAGGAGACAGACGTTCGCGCCGGCGGCCAGATATACATCGGGGTGATCGGTGACGTCAGCACCGGACATCGCCACCTGGCAACCCTGCGCACGGGCCATCTCCACCATGGCAATCGCCGCTTGGCGCATGCGGGCGAGACACATCTTCGACAGGAAGTTGAAGTTGTCCTCGAACAACACGACGGCGCGCGGCAGGTGCTCAGCCAACGCCGTCGCGAACGCTGCTTCGTCGGGCGCCAGCATCGCATCGAACACCGCGACGTCGTAACCGTGGTCGCGCAGAAGCCCCGCCGCATACAGCGTTGCCAACGGCGGGTATGGCCGCATCTTGGCCTGCTGCTTCGGGTCCAGGTTCAGGAAGTAGGCGTGCGCCAGGAGAACATCCACCATCGGCGCGAAAGCTACAACACCCTGGGAACACCGCCAGACACGAGGACCGATGTGTACGCCGCGACAAGCTGGGCGGCCACCGCAACCCAACTCAACCGGCGCGTTGCATCCAAACGGATGTACGCCCGGTCCATCGCCGGTGCCCCTATCAGCAGCCCGGCCGCGGCGATGACATCGCCCGGGGCAAATGTCGGACCGAGGTCGCCGACGATCGCGAGATGCGACGGGATCGACGTGACCACCGGCGCACAACCCTCGGTGAGAGCCTCGACCAAGGCGTAGCCAGAACCTTCCCGCCAGCTCGTCGAGAAGTACACGTCGGCGGCGGAGTACCAACCCGCCATCGCCGCCGGCGTCACGGGCTCATGCAAGTGGATTCGTTCGCTCAGCGGGCCGAGCGCGTCGATCGCGACGCGGACGCGCCGCTCCAGCGACCGGTCGGTGGCCAACATGTGCAGATGAGCTTCGGGCATGGCGGCTTCGGCGGCGAGGGCGAACGCAGCGACGGCGGTGAGAGGATCCTTCGATTCGATCAGCCGCCCGACCCACAGGATCGACGGCGAGCCAGCGAGCTCGACAGGTGGTGCCTCAGATAACAACGTGCTTGCGGCCTCGAGTACCTCATGGCATTGCGCGCGTTCGCCAAGCATCCCGCACTCGACGAACGGCTGGGCCTGGCCGGTCGATGCACCCGTGAACAGGTACCCGTTCACGTAGCGTCGGGCGACGCGATGGGCGAGCACCGTACGACCGCGGTCGGGCACCTCCCCATGGTGCTGCAGCACGATCGCGGCGCAGCCGTGCAGCGCTCGCCCGAGGCGGATCGTCAACCGGGTGAAGCCGAGGCCGTGCACATGCACCACATCCGGCCGCCACTCACGAACGCCAAGGACAAGCCGGCGATCGTCGACTGCGAAGCGGTAGGGCACACCCGCGCGGCGCGTGCCGGCCGACAACACCATCGACCGGCATGCCACCATCACCTCGGCGCCGGCGTGTTCTCGCAACGCTGCCGCCTGTTGCACGACCGTCGGCCACCGGTCGAGTGCGTCGTCAGGCGCAAGCTCCGTGGCGGGTGGCATCACGATGGCTACCCGCATCTTCACCGGCGGCTGGTGAGCTGTTGGGACGCGCGTCGCAGGCTGCGAACCCCAGACGGCCACAGCATCTGATCAACCACGGCGACCCGCTCGCGGGTCGCCATTGTGAACGTCTGCCGCCACCGAAACGATGTTCGCTGGGAGGGATCGCGCAACACGTCGGCCGGCGACGCCGCCGCCAACGACCGTCGGGCAGAGCGAGGCAGGCGGGCCATCTCACGGCTCGTATCCGGCA
>JAYURF010000573.1:0-3060 GCA_043756365.1 Acidimicrobiales bacterium | reverse complement strand
GATGGGGTGAGCTGGTCGAGGCAGCGAGTTGCCGACATCGCCGGCGAACCCAACCTCGCCAGCGCCACGGCGCGGCAGAGCGGCTCGCAGGTGATCGTCTCCGCCACCGTCGAATCGACCGATCCGGCTGCTCCGGTCGGCACCTACGACCAGGTGATCCTCGTCGGCACGTCGCTCACCTGACTCGCACCTGATGTCGCGCTCAGGGCGTGGACGTGGGGAGGCGTTGCTCGAGGGAGAGGACGGGGGCGAACAGGTCGCCCATCTGTTCGACCCTCGCCAGCGCATCGCCGGTCTCGAAACGCAGATCGAGCGAGCCATCGGCGCACCCGGCAACCTCGTCCCACGTCACCGGCGTACTCACCCATGGCCGGACCCTGGCGCGCATCGAGTACACGCCGATGGTGGTTTTGTGACGGACGTTCTGGCTCCAGTCGATGAAGATCTTGCCGGGCCGCACCGCTTTGGCCATCGTGGTCGTCACCCGCTTGGGATGCTGGCGTTCCAGCACCTGCCCGACGGCGAGAGCGAAGTCGCTCGCCGCGTCGTGCGTGCACGGGGTGTTCAACGGCACGTACAGCTGCAACCCCTTCGAGCCCGATGTCTTGGCGAACGAATCCAGCCCGACCGACTCCAGCACCTCGCGTACCAGCAGGGCGATCCGGCAGCACTCGACAACGGTGGCCGGGGCGCCGGGATCGAAATCGAACACCACCGCCCGCGGCGAATCGAGGTCAGCGGCCACAGCCATCGGCACGTGCAGTTCGAGCGCAGCGAGGTTCGCCGACCACACCAGCGACGCCGGTTCATCGAGGCGGCAGTACCCGATCGCGCCGTTGCGGTCGCCGGGCCCGAGTGCTGTTTCGACCCAGTCGGGCCGATGCTTCGGGCACCGCTTTTCGAAGAATCCGGCCTTGTCGGCACCATCGGGGAAGCGCAGGAACGTGATGCATCGGCCCGCCAGGTGGGGCAGGATCACGGGGGCAATGCGGGCGTAGTAGTCGATCACCTCGGCTTTGGTCACCGCCGCCGCGTCGTCGCTTCCGGGGTAGAGCACCTTGTCGAGGTTGGTCAGCTTCAGGTCACGTCCGCCGACCGAAACAGTGGTGGCCGGGCCGCTCACGCCGACTTACGGACCCGCTTGGGCTTTTCGGCCGTCTTGGATGTGGCTGACGAACCAACCTCGGTGTCCTCGTTCGGACCACCGGCAGGATGACGCTGGCGGGCCGCCTTGGCCGCTTTCACGCTCGCTTCCAGCGCAGCCATCAAGTCGATCACCTTCGGCGCTTCGGCGGCCGGTGCGGGCAGCTCGAACTCCTCACCGGCAGCCTTGCGCTCGATCAGGTCGATCACACTTTCGCGGTACTCATCGCGGTACTTGCCCGGCTCGAACTCGGCCGACAGCGATTCGACCAACGCCTCGGCCATCTTCACTTCCTTGGCACTCACCTCGATGTCGGCCAGCTTGTCGAGTTCGTCGATCGTGTCGACCGCGACCACCTCGTCGGCGAACACCATCGTCGACATCAGCAGCGTGCCTTCGACGGCGCGAATGGCCGCCACGTACTGCTTGTTGCGCATCACGAACCGCCCGATCGCCACCTTGCCTGCCTCCTCCATCGCCTTGGCCAGCAGCACGTACGGCTTCGGGGTCTTGTCGGGAGCGATGATGTAGGGCGTGTCGAAGTAGACCGGGTCGATCTCGGTGAGGTCGACGAACTCCTCGAGGTCGATGCTCTTGGTGGCCGAGGGGATGAACGGTTCGAGTTCGTCGTGATCGACCACCACGTAGCGGCCCTTGGTGATCTCGAAACCGCGCACGATGTTCTCGTCGGGCACCTCGTCGCCGGAGTCGGCCGACACCTTCTTGAGCTTGATCCGGCTCATCGTGCGCTCGTCGAGTTGGTTGAACGAGATGCTCTTCTTGCTCACCCCATGAAACAGCTTGATCGGGATCGCGATGAGCCCGAAACTGATCGTTCCACTCCACACAGGCCTCGGCATGTTCACAGTTTGCCCGATCGGAGCGAAAACAAACAGACCCAGGCGTCGGGGTCTGCAGTCGGGTCAGCCGGCGAGGACGGCGCGGGCGACGAGGTCGGTGCCGAACGCGGTGAGGATGGCCAGATAGAGCAGCCCGGTGGCGGCCATCACCGCCGAGTAGTACCGCTCGCGCAGCGCCGCCCTGGTGACGAACACCAACACGATGGTGGAAATCGCGCAGGCGCCCCAGAACCAGCCGAGTGTGCCGCCCCAGCCGTCGTCGACGGCACCAGACCACACCGAGAACATGCCGACGGGCAACAGCAGCGACACCACCTCGAGCGGCCACACCACCCCAAGGGCACGAACCAGTTCGAGCAGGTGACGGCGGGGCAGCCCGGGCTGCACCAGGTACCAGTGCCCGAGCAGCATCGCGTCGGTGACCGCACCGAGGAAGGCGGCGCCGGCCACGGTGCGTACGAGTGACACGAGCGTCTCACTTCCGGTCGCCGAGGAACCAACTGCGTCGAGTCCCGCGGCGATCAGGCCGACCAGACCGACAACGGGAGCGACGAGATCGAGACGGGGGTCGAACTCTCGGGCGCTGGTAGCGGTGCGGTGGGCCTCGGCAGTGGCAATTGTGCCGGCTCGCTCGATTCCGGTCATCTCGGCGACCCGTGCGCTGCGGCGGTCGTGTTCGGCTTCAGCCCCCGACACCCCCGCCCGGCGGGTGACCACCGAAACAGCGAGCACCACCAGGGCGCTCGCGGCGACCGCGAGCGCGGCGAGATCTCGAACAGGAACAAAGCCGAACGCAGCCCCACACGCGAACGCGCCGCCGGCCATCAGCAGGTACGTACCCCGCAGTAGCCACCCGTACCCCACCCCGAGCACGCGCCGCCGGGTGGTGAACCACAAAAAGAACAAACCGCCGACGGCCCATTGCAGCAGCACAGAGGCCGCGTCCAAACGAATCACTGGAGAAAGGCTAACGACGTGCCGATGAATGTTTCGACGACATAGCAACCGGCTCAGCCCCTGTGGGTGATCCGCCGCCGAAGATCTCCGTTGCGAATG
>JAYURF010000572.1:0-3061 GCA_043756365.1 Acidimicrobiales bacterium | reverse complement strand
CCGGCGCACGCGCAGCGGCGGGCGAGGCCTGCCCGGCGCTCGATGTCGTGTGGCAGGCGTGGAACGTGCCCGACATGGCGTGGGACCGCTCGCGTCTCGAACGGGTGGCCCTCGAGGGCAGCGGCCGGGCCGGGGGATGCGGAGCCCCCACGCACGCGGCAAGCGCGCAACAACCGAGCTTCGCCCTGGATGGGACGCTGCTGGCCGTGCGCGACAACGACGGGTGGAACAACGTGTGGATCGGTGATCGCGTGGTGGCAGCCGAGCCCTTCGAGCATGCCGGACCCGGTTGGGGGCTCGGGCAGCGCTCGTACGCGTTGTCGCCGGATGGGTCGTCGGTCGCGTTCGCCCGCAACGAAGCCGGGTTCGGCCGGCTCTGCGTGGCCGATGTCACCGGAGGCGAGGTTCGTGAGATCGGCCGCGGGGTGCATGGGCAACTGTCGTGGCGCGGCCGGTACCTTGCTGCGCTGCGGACCGGGGCGCGGACCCCGACGGAGTTGGTGGTCTACGACATGGCCGCGCCGCAGCCGACGCGCACGGTTGTCGCGTCGAGCGTCGCCACCGATGCGGCGCAGCGCTGGGCATCGGCGCTTGTCGAGCCGGACGCAGTGACGTTCCCGGCGGCCGACGGTTCGGCGATCCATGCACGGATCTATCGGCGCGACGTCGAAACTGCCGGGCCGCCGCGGGTGCTGTGTTGGCTCCACGGTGGTCCCACCGACCAGTGGCAGGTGACGTTCATGCCCCGCATCGCATACTGGCGTCGCCGCGGCTGGAACGTGATCGTGCCCGATCATCGCGGCTCCACCGGCCACGGGCGCGCCTACCAGCAAGCGCTGCGCGGTCGCTGGGGCGAGCTCGACGTGGCCGACACGGTCGATTCGATCGTGTACGCGCACTCGGCCGGGCTCGGATCCTCTGACACCACCGCGTTGATCGGCGGGTCGGCCGGTGGGTTCACCGTGCTCGGCACGTTGCGCGTTGCGCCACATCTGGTTGCCGCTGCGGTCGTTGCATACCCGGTCAGCGATCTTGCCGATCTCGCCGAGCGCAGCCACCGCTTCGAGCGTCACTACACCGACACGCTTGTCGGAGACTTCTGCACCACCGCCGGGCGTGTGCTGGCCCGCGACCGGTCGCCGCTGTGGTTCGCCGACCGGATCGCCACGCCGCTACTGGTGTTCCACGGCACCGATGACCCTGTCGTTCCGGTGCAGCAATCCGTCTCGTTGTGCGAGCGGATCCGAGCTGCCGGGGGCGAGGTGGAGATGTGCCTGTACGAAGGTGAAGGGCACGGCTTCCGCCAGGCTGCGAACCAACTTGACGAGTATCGGCGGACCGCTGCCTTCCTTGGCCGACACGTTGCCGTCACTCACGGATAGCGTCGCCTCGGGCATCCCCACGACACGATCGGACCCGCCATGACCGACTGGAACCCAGAAGATCCCGACGCCACCCGCGTCTACTACGACTTGAACAAGTGGACCTTCGATCAGCAGGCCGAGCTCGCCTCGGCTATGGCTGATGCCGAGATCCCTCACGGCTGGATCGAGGGTGAGCTGGTCGTTCCGGAAGCCGACGAGCAGCGCACCGATCTGGTGATTGCCGACGTCGAAGGCCGTCTCGGCATCGTCACCAGCGACGAGCCGGACGGTTCCGGTGACGCGTTGGACGACGGCGTGTTCGATGCTGCTGGCGAGTTCGAGGAGGGTCCGGTGGCAGAGTTGGACGCGGAGACGCCGAGCACCGAGTACGACCTCGACGAGTGGGAGGATTCCGAGCGCGTCCTGCTGACTCACGCGCTCGCCGACGCCCGCATCGCGTGCCGATGGGAAGCATCGGTGCTACTGGTCTCGACGGCCGACGAAGAAGTCGTCGACGCGCTGCTCGACGACATCGAAAGCGGTGAGTACATCGACCTCCGCTCCGGTGCAGCCGCACCCGACGATGGTGCCCCGGCTGGGCTGTTGACCACGTTCTTCCTCGCGGGGGAGCGGTTGCGCAAGGACCCACTCGACGCCGATGGGCTCGAGCAGCTCCTCGCCGCGACCGATGTTGCCGAAGCCGACTCGCCTCCCTTCGGCGTGCAACCCCGCCTGTGGGTCCAAACCTGTGAGGCTGCCGACCGCGTTGCCGATGCCCTCACCGTCGACGGTGGTCCAGACCTCAACGACGTGATGGATGCTGCGGCAGCATTGCACGACCTGCTCCGCCCCCACGTCTGAGATTTCGCGCCAACCCGCCCCGCCATGCTGCTCGCTGAACTCGAGGTCTGGCACTCGCGTCCGGTCACGCCCACCCGTCGCGTCGCGCTCGGCCACCTCGTGCTCCCCGTCGAACCGGCGCCGGGCTTCGGGGGACTGCTGCTCGCCGCCGTCGTCGCAGCGCATCTTCCCGACGTCGACACCGACCTCGTGCCCGACGTCCACCGCCTGCTCGATCAGGTGCGGCGTGGCGACCGCATCACCCAGCCTCGGCTGCGTCACCGCTACCAGGTCGACCGGCATGGCCTTGCCGTGAGCGTGCACCGATTGGTGGGCGAAGGCGACAACGTCCACTTTGATCTGCGGCCGAATGGCAGCCCACTGGTGCAGGTGCTCGGCGCGGTCTATGCCGTCGAACGGCTCGAGATGGGATCGCGCGAGCTGCTCGTTCCTTTGCTGCACAAGGCGATGCGCTGGCGCGCGCCGATCGGTCCGTCGTTCATTGCCAACCTGGCCGGCACCGGTGTCACCTCGCTGGCCGCGCTTGCCGACCCCCGCGCCTGGGCGCTCGACCTGCTCGGTTTCCCTGTCGGCACCGGCAAGGTCTCCAAACGTGACGTCACCGTCCGCTACCGCACCGGTGTGCGCCGGGTGCACCCCGACCACGGCGGTGACGAAGACATCGCCTACAAAGCCATCGCCGATCTCGCCGAAGCCCGCAAGATCCTCACACCATGATCCAGTTGCTGCTGTTCCCAGGTGCCGGGTCGAGCAGTGAGCATTCGTCGTTGATTGCGATCGAGCGGGCCGTCGCTCCGGTTGCGTGCCGCCGGGCCGATTTTGCCTACCGCCTCGCC
>JAYURF010000571.1:0-8608 GCA_043756365.1 Acidimicrobiales bacterium | reverse complement strand
TCGTCGGCTTCGGCGCCGGCATGACTGCTGCCAGCGCGGTGCTGCGCTGGGGCGGCGGCTCGTGAGCCGAGTAGTTCTCGTCACTGGTGGAGCACGCGGCATCGGCTTGGCCTGCGCACATCGCTTTGCCGCGCTCGGCGACCAGGTCGCGGTGACTTACAACACCTCGGCACCACCCGACGACCTGTTCGGTGTGCAGTGCGACGTCACTTCAACCGACAGCGTCGACCATGCGTTCGCCGCTGTGGAGGCGCACTTTGGCACCGTCGAGGTACTCGTCTCCAATGCTGGCATCACCCACGACGGGCTGATTTTGCGGATGAGCGAGGCCAATTTCACGTCGGTGATCGATACCAACCTCACGGCCGCGTACCGGGTCAGCAAACGTGCCGCACAGTCGATGGTGCGGGCCCGACGTGGCCGCATCGTGTTCATGTCTTCGGTGGTCGGGCTGCTCGGCTCGGCAGGACAGGCCAACTACTCTGCATCGAAGGCGGGCCTCGTCGGATTGGCCCGTTCGTTGGCCCGCGAACTGGGTTCACGCAACATCACCGTCAACGTCGTCGCCCCAGGCCCTGTCGAAACCGACATGACCGCCGCGCTCGGCGAGAAGAGATTGGCGGATCTCACCGCCGCGGTACCGCTCGGACGGATGGCTTCGCCCGATGAGATCGCAGGCGTCGTCACGTTCCTGGCATCCGCCGATGCCGCCTACATCACGGGAGCAGTCATCCCGGTCGATGGCGGACTCGGCATGGGCCACTAGATTCAAAACACCACAAATCAAGGAGACCCTCGTGGATCAAGAACTGTTTGCCCGTTTCAAGAAGTGCGCCGTCGAGGTGCTGTCGGTCGACGAAGCGGCCGTTGTGTACGACGCCAAGTTCGGCGACGACCTCGATGCCGACAGCCTCGATCTTGTCGAGCTCGTCATGGCGCTCGAGGAAGAGTTCGGCGTGGAAGTACCGGAGGAAGAACTGGAAGGCGTCGAGACCGTCGGGCACGCGTACGACTTGGTCGTCGGCAAGCTCTGATGGACGGCCGCGGCCGCCGCGTCGTCATCACCGGATACGGCGTCGTCGCACCCTGCGGCATCGGCAAGCCAGCGTTCTGGCAGGGCCTCATCGGTCCCGGCATCACGGACCGCAAGGTCACCACGATCGCCGAGTGGGATCCGCTCCCCTGGTTCGACAACGCCAAGGATGCGCGTCGGGCTGATCGTGTCGAACAGTTCGCGGTCGCCGCCGCCGCAGAAGCGTTCGAGCACGCAGGCCGCCCAGCGGTACCGGCGGAACGCATTGCGACCATCTTCGCGTCAGGCATCGGTGGCCTGCAGACACTCGAGGATCAGGTCCAAATCCGTCTCGAGAAGGGCGAGCGGCGAGTTTCGCCGTTCCTGATCCCAATGCTGATGGCCAACGCCTCTGGCGCCGCGATCTCGATGCGCTACGGCCTCCAGGGACCCAATGAGACCATCGTCACCGCGTGTGCGGCGTCCAGTCACGCCATCGGGTACGCGGCACGGCTGATCTCGTGGGGAATGTGCGACGCGGCCGTCACCGGCGGTTCCGAAGCCTGCATCACCCCCACTGCCATAGCTGGATTCGCCAACATGACCGCGCTGTCGTCGAGTGGAACCAGCATGCCCTTCGATGCGGCCCGCGATGGCTTCGTGATGGGCGAGGGCGCGGCAGTGTTCGTTCTGGAAACCTACGACGACGCAGTCGCCCGGGGCGCCACAATCGTCGGTGAGATCATGGGCGCAGCCAGCAACGCCGATGCCCACCACATCACCGCCCCCGCTCCCGGAGGGGTGGGCGCGATCCGCTGCATGCGGGCAGCGCTCGACGATGCCGGCCTGACTCCTGCCGACATCGCCCAGATCAACGCCCACGGCACGTCCACGCCACTCAACGACGCAGCCGAAGCAGCGGCAGTTGGCGTGGTGTTCGCCGAGGCGATGCCGCCGATGACGTCGACCAAAGGCGTCACCGGTCACGCTCTCGGTGCTGCCGGCGCGCTCGAGGCGGCCGCAGCCTTGCTGTCGATCGAGCACCGGTTGATCCCCCCCACCGCCAACACCACCGACGTACTCGCTGGCGCCGGGATCGATCTCGTCATCGGCACACCACGGTCATGGGATCCGGGGCCGGTCATGTCGAACAACTTCGGGTTTGGCGGCCACAACGGAACCGTCATCATCGGTCCCTCGCCAGCCTGACCGCACCCTCATGTTCGACTCAAGGGTTATGCCTTGAAGCTGAAGATCTGAGTGAGGTTCAGGCCTTGACCAGGATGAACATCAGCTCGCACTCGCACGCGACGGCCCCGTCGAGCAGCGCCCTGCCCACGCCCTTGCCTGCTCGGCTGGACATTCTGGTGAGTTCCACCTCGAGCTGCAGGGTGTCGCCAGGACCAACCTGACGACGAAAGCGCGCCCCGTCGAGGCCCCCGAACAGAGGGAGCTTTCCAGCGAAGCGGGGATCGCTGAGCACTGCCAGCGCGCCAACCTGGGCGATTGCTTCGCACATCAAGACACCGGGAAGTGTCGGACGCCCGGGAAAGTGGCCAGCGAAGAACCATTCGTCACCCGTCAACATCCAGGTCCCGCTCGCGGACAAGCCGGGACGCAGCGCCGTCACTTCGTCCACAAAGAGAAACGGTGGGCGATGCGCGAGAAGATCCGTCGGCCGGGGAAGCTTCAGGCCCCCGCCCACCGATTCTGGCTGACCAGCTTGTGTGGCATCTGTCACATCCAACCTCCTCCTACTTGCTCACTCACTGTAGTGAGCCTTGCGCCAAGCGAGATACTCATCATCAAGACCTTCTTGAGGTCGAGGTGACTCTACGTGGTGCTGCTCGCTCGAACGGGCGAACTCGCTCACCGCGCGTCAAGAATACTTCGAAAAGAAAACCGCCTCAGCCCTTGCGCATCCCCCCGCAGCATGTGTTACCTTGCGCTCAGCGTTCGACCGAGACGAATTCCAGAGGATCCTGAAGGTCAACCTGACCTGAAGGACCAGCCGGGGTCAGTGGGCGGTTGAGCGTTACGCCGACAACTATCGAAGGAGATGCTATGAAGAACAAGCCTCGCGGCACTCCCTGCTGATTCATTGCGTCGCACGTCGACGCAGTGAACGTCCCAAGGAGTCGCCACGGATCCTCGCGTGAGCGTGGTAGTGGTGCGCAATACTCCTCAGGTTGTCATCGAGCCACCAATCGTTCGCGAAGTGGATCTCCATGATTTCAGCAATCTTTCGGGATAACACGACCCGGATCTCCTCAGGGGGATCCGGGTCGTGCCGTTTCCAGACCACCATCGGCACCGAACACGACTCGCACTCGGCGATCCAGCACACGTCGTCTTCGTAGAAGCGCTCGGTCAGCGGAGCCGCCTCGCACAGCTCGCACGCCGGATCAAAATCTGGATCAACGCCCGTAACGATGGGGACCGCCGGATCACTCACCGGTACGCAACCGGTCGATCGCAGCACGAACCTCAGCCACGTACTCGCCGACTGCGTCCGGGCCGGCTTCGAGGAAGCGGCGCATCACCGAAGCACCCTGTACGACGCCGTCGGCAACCTGCACTGCTTCGTATGCCTGCGCCGCGTTTGACACCCCGACCCCCACCAGGACCGGCGTGTCGGTAATGGCCTTCAGCCGGGCTGCGAGGGCGGTGGCCGTAGCGGCGAGTGTGAAACGTTCGCCGGTGACGCCGAGCAAACCCACTGAGTACACGAACCCCCGCGCCCGGGCGCAAATCCGCGGCAGGCGAGCATCGGGTGCGGTGGGGGCGGCGAGCATCACCGTCTCGATTCCCGAGTCGTCGGCAGCGCTGCACCACGGTCCCGACTCGTCGAGGGGCAGATCAGGCACGATCGCAGCAACGATCCCAGCAGCAGCGAGCGATTCGGCGAAGCGGTGATGCCCCGCGTGGTGAACGGTGTTGTAGTAGGTCATCACGGCGAGGGGCACACCAACGTCAAGCTCGCGGGCCTCGTGCAGGATCGACACCGGTGTCGCACCGGCATCGAGCGCCTTTTGCGACGCCTGCTGGATCACCGGTCCATCCATCACCGGGTCGCTGAACGGGATGCCGATCTCAATTGCATCGGCGCCGGCGGCAACCGCAGCGCGCAGTGCATGCTCCCATCCTGGCAATCCCCCGGTGATGTAGGGCACGAGCAGCTTTCGTCCAGCGGCACGCTTGGCGCGCAAGGCTCGCTCCATCTGCCCGGGGGGACCGGGGTACGCCGAATCGCCATGGTCGTTCACCGCAGGATCTCCATCATCTGGGCGACGTCTTTGTCGCCTCGCCCCGACAGGTTCATCAGCACCGTCTGCCCAGCCAGCGACGGCGCCGCTCGCACGATCCAGGCCAATGCGTGCGCACTCTCCAGCGCCGAGATGATGCCCTCGGAACGAGCCAGCAGCTGGAAGGCCTCGATCACCTCCTGATCGGTGACACACGGGTACTCGGCGCGCCCGATCGACGCGAGATATGAGTGCTCCGGCCCGACGCCGGGATAGTCGAGACCGGCGGAGATCGATTGCGCCTCTTGCACCTGGCCGTGCTCGTCCTGCATCAGATAGCTGCGCATGCCATGCACCACCCCCGGGACCCCGCGGCCGACCGCAGCCCCTCCGGCCGGTTCGACCCCCACGAGCCGCGCGTCGGTATCGACGAAGCCGCTGAAGATCCCCATCGCATTGGACCCACCTCCGACGCAGGCGACCACCACATCGGGATCGGTGCCAAACCGCTGCCGGCTTTGCTCACGTGCCTCGTCGCCGATCACCCGGTGGAACTCGCGCACCATCCATGGATACGGGTGCGGCCCCATCACCGAACCGAGGCAGTAGTGCGTGTTCCCCACTGTTGCCACCCAGTCGCGCATCGCTTCGTTGACGGCGTCTTTCAGGGTGCGGCTGCCGCTGTCGACCGCTTCGACCTCCGAGCCGAGCAGGCGCATCCGGAACACGTTCAGTTCTTGGCGTTCCACGTCGACAGCACCCATGTACACCTTGCACTCCAACCCCAACAGGGCGGCCGCGGTCGCGCTGGCGACGCCGTGCTGGCCGGCACCGGTTTCGGCGACGAGCCGGGTTTTGCCCATCCGTTTGGCGAGCAGCGCCTGACCGAGCACGTTGTTGATCTTGTGCGAGCCGGTGTGGTTGAGGTCTTCGCGCTTGAGCACCAGGCGCAATCCGAGTCGGGCTCCGAGCTGGTGGCACTCGGTCAGGATCGATGGCCGTCCGGCATAGTCGCGCAACAGCACATGCAGCTGGTCACGAAACACAGGATCGGCCCACGCCTCGCGGAACGCCGCTTCGAGTTCCTCGCATGCGGGGACAAGCGTTTCAGGGACGAACCTGCCGCCGAACTCCCCGAAGCGGCCGGTGGACGACGGCTCGGCCATCAATGTCATGTCGGTCTCCAGTTACATCGCATCGCAACTCGCATCAGGATTCGTCAGCCCAGTCGTATGGCAGCTCATCGGGGCCGCGGTGCGGAACCGGGGCCGCGGCTCGCGCCCGCTCGATGAACGCCTTGACTTTCATCGGGTCCTTGCGGCCCGGCACCCGCTCGACACCGCTCGACACGTCGACTCCCCACAGCCGACCGCCAGCAACGGCGGCACCGACGTTGTCCGGTGTGAGCCCGCCGGCCAGCACGTACTTGGGCCCCTCGGGCAGATCGGACAGCAACTGCCAGTCGAACACGATGCCCGACCCGGGCGATGGGGCGTCAACGAGCACCATGTGGGCACCGAACTGATCGGCGCGGGCCGCATCGGCGCTCCCGGCGACAACAGCTTTGATCACCCAGCGGACCTGTGTCGCGACTTCGGCCACCATTGCCGGCGTCTCGAAGCCGTGCAACTGGGCGGCTTTTACGCCCGAGCGGTCGACGATGTCGAGCACACGGTCGGGATGTTCGTCGCGGAACACCCCGACGGTCAGGATCTCCGGTGGCAGCCTGCGACAGATGTCGTACACCTGCTTCGCGGCAATCTGCCGAGTGGACGGAGCAAAAATAAACCCCACCGCGTCGGCCCCCATCGCAACGGCGAGGAGTGCATCGTCTTCGTTGGTGATGCCGCAGATCTTGACGAACATGAGGCTTCAACGGTACCCGCGCGGCCGCCCCGAAAGGTGATCAATTCAGTCTCAGGAGCCGGGTGTGTCAGGTGCCGGAACGCAGCGATCTGATCGTGGCTGCCGGGTCGGTTGAGGTGACGAGGGTTTCGCCGACGAGTACTGCGCGATAGCCGGCATCGTGCAACGCAGCCGCGTCGACGGCGCCGCGCACTCCGCTCTCGGCCACCTTCACCACGTCCTCGGGGATCGCTGCGGCCATTCGCAGCGCACGTTCATGATCAACCTGAAACGTCACGAGGTCGCGCTGGTTCACGCCGATCAGGGTTGCACCCGCGGCACGTGCGGCACCGAGTTCGAGTTCGTCGTGGATCTCGACCAGCACGTCAAGACCGATCTGCTCGGCCAGCGCATGCATCCGTGACAACAGCGTGCTGTCGAGCGCGGCAGCGATCAGCAGTACACAGTCGGCCCCCATCAGGCGGGCGTCGCACACGTCGTGCAAGGACACCGTGAAGTCCTTGCGCAGCACCGGAAGCGAGCAGGCCGCACGAGCCCGCTGGAGGTCGTCTGCGGACCCACCGAAGAACTCCCCATCGGTGAGCACGCTCAGGCACGACGCTCCTCCACGTTCATAGGCGGTGGCCAACTCGGCCGGATCGAGATCGATCGCGAGATCGCCCTTCGACGGAGAGCGCCGCTTCACCTCGCTGATGACGTGCAGCGGCCCGGTTGCCCGCAGCGCCGCTGCGAACCCACGCGGGGCCGGCATCGCCATGGCGCGCTCGATGAGCGGGGGAAGCGGACGCGTGTCGGCCGATGCGATCGCCCGGTGGTGATCGAGGATGCGGTCGAGGTACGTGGTCATCAGCTGCGGATCACAAAGGGCACGGGGTCAGGGCAACCTGAGTCAGGCAAATTGGCCCTTGCCGCCGATCGGGGCCATGAACGTCAGCTCGGGACGGCCGCCGAGAAACGGGGTGATCGCCGGGCCGAGCGCCTTGTAGGTCGCCGAACCCTGATGCACATCGAGCGCTTCCTGGTTGGCGTACACCTCGTACATCCACAACACGTCGGCGTCGCCGGCGTCCTCATGGAGCAGATACGCGAGCGTGCCGGCTTCGCTCTCGGCCGCGGTGAGCGCCTGCCGCAGCGCGGCAGCGAGTTCGGCGCGCTTGCCCGGTGCCGCGGGCACCTTGGCAATGACGGCTATCTGGCTCGTGGTGCTCTCGGGGGTGTCAGCGGACATCATTGGTCTCCTTGTTCGGGGCCGATCTCGGTCGGCGGCACCGTAGCAGCGCCGTCAGAACCCGAGACGGTTACGCAACTCGGTCTCGAGTGAGCCAATCGGGACACGCACCTGGTCGGTGGTGTCGCGGTCACGAATCGTCACGGCGCCGTCATCGAGCGAGTCGAAATCGACCGTGATGCACAGCGGTGTGCCGATTTCGTCCTGGCGGCGGTAGCGCTTGCCGATCGCTTGGGTTTCGTCGTAGTCGCACATGTAGCGCTCCGACAGCGTGGCCAGGATCTGCTTAGCGAGCGGGGTGAGCGTGTCTTTCTTGCTGAGCGGCAGCACCGCCACCTTGTACGGAGCGAGGCGCGGGTGCAGGCGCAACACGGTGCGGGTCTCGCCATTGATGATGTCCTCGTCGTAGGCGGCGAGCAAAAACGCAGCCATCGCCCGGTTCACTCCGGCGGCCGGCTCGATCACGAACGGCACGTAACGCTCGTTGGTGGCCTGGTCGAAGTAATCGAGCTTCTGACCGCTGTGCGCAGCGTGTTGACGCAGATCGAAATCGGTGCGTTGGGCGATGCCTTCGAGCTCGCCCCAACCCCACGGGTAGGCGAACTCGACGTCGGAGGTACCGGTGGAGTAGTGGCTCAGCTCGTCGTCGGCGTGCGGGCGCAGCATCAGCATTTCGGCCGGGATGCCGAGGTCGACGTACCACTGCAGCCGGGTGCGACACCAGTACTCGTACCACTCCGGGCCCTCTGCGGGGGGCACGAAGAACTCCATCTCCATCTGTTCGAACTCGCGGGTGCGGAAGATGAAGTTGCCGGGCGTGATCTCGTTGCGGAAGCTCTTGCCGACCTGGGCGATGCCGAACGGCGGCTTCTTGCGACTGGTCTGCAACACGTTGGTGAAGTTGACGAACATGCCCTGCGCCGTCTCGGGGCGCATGTACACCTCCGTGCCTGATCCCTCCACCGGGCCGGCCTGGGTCTTGAACATCAAGTTGAACGCCCGTGCCTCGGTGAACGAACCCTTCGCGCCGCACCCTGGGCAGACGTCGGGCTCGATGAGATGGTCTTCGCGGAAGCGCTGCTTGCACTTCGTGCAATCAACGAGGGGGTCGCTGAAGTTGGCGAGGTGACCGCTTGCCTCGAACACCTGCGGTGGGCCGAGGATGGCAGCATCGATCAGAACCACGTCGTCGCGCAGTTGCACCATCGTGCGGATCCATGCCTCGCGCACGTTGCGCAGCATCAGTGAGCCGAGCGG
>JAYURF010000570.1:0-3069 GCA_043756365.1 Acidimicrobiales bacterium | reverse complement strand
CCGGGCTGACGTCCATCCCCGCAGCCAGCCGGCGGTGAGCGGCGCGGACGTTGGGCTCGTCGTCGACCTGCACGGTGCAGCCGGGGTCGTGGAACGTGGCCGACAGCACCCCACGCGCCCGCTTGTACTTGAAGCTGCGCGAGAACACGTCGACACCGCTGGACGCGAGGGCCGACACGATGGTGTCGCCTGCGAAACCCGTCCGGGTCGACCCGTCCCAAGTGAACTCGACCGTCTTGGTGCGGTCGATGACCTCGCCCGGCTGCGGGGCCAGGCGGCAACTGGTGGACACGGCGGTGCTCATCAGCCGACCACTTCCCCTCGTTCTGCTTCCGCCGGCTCGGAGCCGACGGGTTGCGGCGCGTCGCCGCGTTGGCGGAGCTGTGCGGCCGGGAGCCGACTGGCGCGGATCGTGTTGGTGACGGTGTGGCGTTCGACGGCGAAGTACCGGCGGCAGCCGGCGCGGTGATACCACGTTTCGGTCACCCAGTCGGCGAGGTTCGACTTCGTGTACAGGTACGTCCGCCACTGCTCGGGCGTCGCCGTGGCCACATCGGGCCTTGCTTTGGATTCGCCGGCGGCGCGGAACTCCATCGAGTTGCGCGGGCCGCACCAGGGGCAGGGAACCAGGATCATCGTCGGCCCCCGTTGAGCTGCATCGTGTCAGTGTCCAACTGCCGCGGCCCCCTTCTCGCCCACCAGGCGGCCTTCGGCGAAGCGGGCGAAGTCGAACGAGGCGATGTTCTCGGGTGTCGATCCGGTGGCGATGAGTTGCGCCATCGACTCCCCCGACACGGGGCCGGCCTTGAACCCGTAGGTTCCCCAGCCGACATCGACCAGGAACCCGCCGACGGGGGTGTTCCCCATGATCGGGCTGAAGTCGGGGGTCATGTCGCACAGCCCGGCCCATTGGCGCAACAGGCGCATCTTGGCGATCCCCGGCATCAGCTCGAGGACGTGCCCGGCGAGCTCCTCGGTGAACTCGAGCGAGCCGCGCATCGAGTAGCTCGCGTACGGATCGGTGGAGGCACCGAACACCAACTCGCCGCGGTCGGTCTGGCTGACGTACACATGCAGCGAACCCGACACCACCACGGCGTTGAGGAACTTCTTCACCGGCTCGGTGACGGCCGCCTGCAACGGATGCGTGACCAGCGGCATCTTCAACCCGACCATCGCGTTGATCAGGCTCGCCCACCCGGCGGTGCAGTTGACCACGGTGCGCGTGGCGATGCGGCCCTGATTGGTCTCGACTGCGACCACCTGGTCACCGCTGGTTTCGATCGACAGCACCTCGGTCTGTTGATGGATCTCGCAGCCGCGGAGGTCGGCACCGCGGGCGTAGCCCCAGTTGACGGCGTCGTGGCGAACCGTGCCTCCCGGAGGGTGGAACAACGCGCCGAGGATCGGGTAGCGGGTCTGGTCGGAGGTGTCCATGTAGGGCACGATCTTCTTGATGTCGTCGGGTCCGATCACTTCGGAGTCGATCCCTTCGAGCTTGTTCACCTCGGCCCGCCAGCGCATCGTGCGCAGTGACGAATCGTTGTGCGCCAGGGTGAGGTGGCCCATCTGGCCGAACATGATGTTGAAGTTCAGCTCCGAAGACAGTCCCTCGTACAGCTTCACCGACCGGTCGTAGAAGCGCACGCCTTCCGGGGTGAGGTAGTTGGACCGCACGATCGAGGTGTTGCGACCGGAGCCGCCGCCACCGACGTAGCCCTTGTCGAGGATGGCTACGTTGGTGATGCCGTGGTTGGCAGCGAGGTAGTAGGCCGTGGCCAGTCCGTGGATGCCTGCCCCGACGATCACTACATCGTAGGTGGACCTGAGCGGATGCTGCCGCCAGGCGCGGGGCCAGTCGCCCCTGGTCAGCCCGTGCTTGACCAGGCCGAAGGCCGAGTACTTGGCCGGGTATTTCGTGCGCCGGCCCGCACCGTTGGTGCTGTTCCCGTTCAGTGCCATCTCGCTCCATCCCCTAGTGAAATCTGGCTCGATGTGCTTGCGATGTGCGTCGCAGCACCCTAGCCGCGCCCTGCGAAGCTACTTCCAGCCCGGGATCCAGTCGGTGCCGGCCAAGGGGATCCTTGCCATGGCAGCCGCCTCGATCGTGAGTGCCACCAGGTCTTCCGGCTCGAGGTGGTGGACATCGCTCTTGCCGCAGGCGCGCGCCAGCGTGGTCAGCTCCATCGTGAGGCCGCGCAGGTAGTTCGCCATCCACTGCGCGCCGACCTCCGGGTCGAGCCGCGCTTCCAGCTCAGGATCTTGGGTGGTGATGCCGACGGGGCACCGCCCGGTGTGGCAGTGGTGGCAGTACCCGGCCTGGGTGCCGAGCGCGGCGTAGTCCGCCGACGCATCGACCCACTCGTGCTGGCCGGAATCGAACCATGACGGCCGGTTGCAGCCGATCCCGATCATCGACGCCACCCCGATCGACACCGCGTCCGCTCCGAGCGCGAGCGCCTTGGCGACGTCGGCTCCCGTGCGGATGCCCCCCGATACGATCAACTGCACCTCGTGATGCTTGCCGATCTCGCGCAGCGCATCAGCAGCCATCCGCACCGCAGCCAGCGTGGGGATGCCGGCATGTTCGATGAACACGTCCTGCGTTGCACCCGTCCCGCCCTGCAGCCCGTCGACCACCACGACATCGGCACCGGCCGCGACCGCGAGCTTGACGTCGTAGGCGACGCGGGTGGCACCGACCTTGACATAGATCGGTTTTTCCCAGTTCGTTGCCTCGCGCAACTCCTCGATCTTGATCACGAGGTCGTCGGGCCCCGTCCAGTCCGGGTGGCGCGACGATGATCGCTGATCGATGCCGGGCGGCAGCGTGCGCATCCCGGCCACGCGTTCGCTCACCTTCTGCCCGAGCAGCATCCCGCCACCTCCGGGCTTCGCCCCCTGGCCGAGCACGATCTCGATCGCGTCGGCGCGGTGCAAGTCGGCCGGGTTGAACCCATAGCGCGACGGCAGGCACTGATACACGAGGTACTTCGACGCGCCACGCTCTTCCGGGGTCATGCCCCCGTCGCCGGTCGTGGTCGAGGTACCGACGGCCGTCGCTGCCCG
>JAYURF010000569.1:0-3073 GCA_043756365.1 Acidimicrobiales bacterium | reverse complement strand
GCCCACGGCCCGCTGACCACGCGATCGAAGTCACGGCCCTGCGGAAGCGACCGCTTGCGTTTCGACCCGGACTTGGGCCGGTTGGCCGAGATCGGCATCGGCAGGTGCGGAATCCAGGCGTACTCGGTGAGTAGGCCATACCCGCGCCCGACCAACGCGGCCGTGGCCAGCGAGACGAGCAGCAGCAGGATCCGTTCGCTCTCGCGCATCCCCGAAAGTTGCAGGATCTCGATGCCGACGATGACGGCCGCGAGCACCCATGCCGGCAGGCCGAAGAAGAACCGCACGTTCGGGAAATCGGCAGCGAAAACGCAGAAGATGGCGATCTCCACCGGGCGGATGCCGGCTTGGGGGATGTCGAGGAACGTACCGACAATGCCGGGCACGACTGCCAGGGCCAGCAGCAAAAGTGCAAATTGGGTGCGGCCCACCATCCGTTCGAGCTCGCGACCGAAATACCACAACATCGCGATCGTCGCAAGAGTCCAGATGTCGGGGGCGTTGGCGATCGGCCAGGTGAACAAGCGCCAGATCTGACCACCCCGCACGTCGTCGGGGAACAGCACGAGCGGTTCGAGCAGGCTCGGGCTGATCGCCCAGACGAACATCGACAGGGCGCACAGCAACGCGGCGAGCAGGCTGGTGTTGACATCGACGGTGCCGATGCGGAACCACGGATCGTCATGGCCGCGACGGCCGGGGAACGAGAGCGAGAAACGACCAGACACGTCCCGAACCCTACCGCCGAACCCCAGGCGCCGAACCCCAGGCCGGGGCCGGACACCCACACGCGGCGGCACCTATCTCGGCGGCGTACGGGTTCGGTAGCCTCAAGCCCAATGGGTGATCCGATGGTGCCGCGATGGTGAAACGTCCGCCCACCGGCACGATTCCCGAAGGACCGGGGTCGTATCAGTTCCGTGACGAGCAGGGTCGCGTCATCTACGTCGGCAAGGCCTCCAACCTTCGCCAGCGGCTGTCGAACTACTTCCAGCACCCGCGCAACATGCACGCCCGCACCGCACAGATGGTGCAAACAGCCGAGACGGTCGAATGGATCGAGGTTCGCAACGAGGTCGAGGCGTTGATGCTCGAGTACAGCCTGATCAAACAGCACCGGCCGCGGTTCAACATCCGCTTGCGCGACGACAAGAGCTACCCGTTCCTCGCCGTCACCCTGGACGAGCAGTTCCCGCGGGCGCTGGTGATGCGCGGCCGCAAACGAAAAGGCACCCGCTACTTCGGCCCGTACGCGCACGCATATGCGATTCGCGAGACGCTCGATCTGCTCCTGCGCAGCTTCCCAGTGCGCACGTGCAGCCCCGGCAAGTTCAACGAGCATCAGCGGATCGGGCGCCCGTGCTTGCTGTTCCACATCGAGAAGTGCAGCGGGCCGTGCGTTGGCGAGATCGAGGAGATGCCCTACCGGCAGCTCGTCACCGACCTCTGCGAGTTTCTCGACGGCGATACCGACGAGATCGTCAAACGGCTGCAGGCCGACATGCGTGATGCGGCTTCCACGCTCGAGTACGAACGGGCCGCACGCTTGCGCGACCGGCTGGCATCGGTGCAGCGAGCGATCGAGAAACAGCAGATGGTGGCCGAGCGGAGCGAGGACATCGACGTGATCGGGCTTGCCGAGGACGAGCTCGAAGCGGCCGTGCAGGTGTTCTTCGTGCGAAAAGGCAGGGTGGTCGGTCGCAAGGGCTTCATCCTCGACAAGGTGGAAGACCTGTCGCCCGGCGGGCTGATCGACCGCATCCTCGAAGACATGTACGGCGACGAGCCGCCAGCTGGCGTTCCCAAGCAGGTGCTTGTTCCGGTGGAGAGCGAAGACCTGGCTACCTATGAGGAGTGGTTGTCACACCTGCGCGGCTCGCGGGTGCAAGTCCGCGTTCCTCAGCGCGGCGACAAGCGGGCGCTACACGAAACCGTGACCCGCAACGCCCGTGAGGAGTTCATGCGTCATCGGCTCCGGCGCGCCGGCGATCACAACGCGCGTAGCCGCGCGCTGACCGAGATCCAGGACCTGCTCTGCCTGCCGGAAGCACCATTGCGGATCGAGTGCTACGACATGGCTCATCTGCAAGGCACCGACTATGTGGGATCGATGGTGGTCCTGGAAGACGGCCTGCCGAACAAGCGCGAGTACCGACGGTTCAAGGTGAAGGAGGTGCAGGGCAACGACGACTACGCAGCGATGGAGGAGGTGCTCACCCGCCGCCTGACGGCGTACCTGGCCGAGCGCGACCTGCCGATCGGCGAGCGTGGAGAGCGCCCCGGCAAGTTCGCCTACCCGCCGCAGCTGTTGCTGGTGGACGGCGGCAAGGGCCAACTCGCGGTTGCCGAGCGAGTCGTGCATCGCCTTGGTCTGGCCGACGAGATCCCGATCGCCTCGCTGGCCAAGCGGTTCGAGGAGGTGTACCTGCCCGGCAACCCAGCGCCGGTCGAGGTGCCACGGGGGAGCGAGGCGTTGTTCATGCTGCAGCGCATCCGTGACGAGGCCCACCGGTTCGCCAACTCCTTTCACCGTGAGCTGCGCGGCAAGCGGATGACGGTCAGCGCGCTCGACGACATCGCCGGACTCGGGGAGGTTCGCAAGAAGAAGCTCACCCAAGCGCTGGGTGGGGTCGCCAACGTGAAGAAGGCGACCCTGGCCGAACTGAAAGCCTTGTCGTTCCTGCCCGACGCCGTCGCCGAGACCCTCCACGCGAAATTCCATTCAGGCGAGGGTGGTTCCGGTAGCTGATGTCGCTAGCAGGCAACGGAGGTGGCGTCGTTGCGCGTCATCGCGAACTCGTCATTCGGGCGATGACGGCTGATCCTGCCGACGTTGCGCAGATGCTCGTGTGGCTGACCGACGAGCGGGTGCTGGAATGGTTCGAAGGTCGCGATCAGGTGTTCGACCTCGAGCGGGTACGCACCGAGTTCGCGTTGGAGGGCCCGGCGGATGCAGCAGACGGGTTGCAGCGCTGCCTGATCGAGGGGGACGGTCGCCCGATCGGTTACATCCAGTTCTTCAACATCGCTGGCTATGCCGGCGAGTACCAACTCGACCCCATCGACGCGCAGC
>JAYURF010000568.1:0-8641 GCA_043756365.1 Acidimicrobiales bacterium | reverse complement strand
GGGTGATGTCCAACCAACTGCTGGTCCTTGCGGCGATGCCCGAGTTCGTCGTCGGCGCGCTGCTGACGGTGATCCTCGCCACCAACGTGTGGCACATCGTCCCGGCGGTGAGCCGGATCCGTCCCGGTGAGGCCCCGTGGTCAGACCTGGACGGCTTGGTGCTGCCCGTACTCACCCTCGTCCTCGCCGTGACGCCGCACGTCGGGCGGACGATGCGCGCGGCGATGATCGAGGTGCTGGAGAGCGACTACGTCGAGATGGCCCGCCTCAAGGGTCTGTCGGAACGCAGCGTCTTGTGGCGTCACAGCTTCCCCAACGCGCTTGGGCCGACGCTGCAGGTGATCGCGCTGAACATCGCCTACCTCGCTGGTGGCGTGGTCATCGTCGAGTCGTTGTTCAACTTCCGTGGCGTCGGCATTGCCTTGCGCGATGCGATACCTGAAGCCAACGCGCCGGTGGTGCAGTTCATCGCGATGTTCATCGCGCTCATCTATGTGATCAGCAACCTGATCGCCGACATCGCCACGATCCTGGTCACCCCGCGCCTGCGGACGAGGCTGCAATGACGGCGGCATCGATGGCAGCTGGGGCGACTGCGCCGACGGGCTGGTCCGACGGTCCAGTCGTCGCGCAACAGGGCCTCGTGCGTACCGCGATGCAGTTGTGGCGCACCCGGATCGGTGTGGTGTTGGTGGCAGGGCTGGTTGCGATCGCGATCGTGGGGCCGTGGGTGGCACCGTACGGGGCGGGCGAGTTCGTCGGCACGGCCAATTTGAGCGACGTCGAGGGCACCTGGCTGGGCACCGACTACTTCGGTCAAGACGTGTGGTCGAGGTTCCTCCATGGCGGTCGATCGATCCTGCTCCTGGCCTCGCTGGCCACCCTGATCGGCTTCTTCTTCGGCGCCGCGATCGGCCTCGTCGCCGCCTACAACCGCGGTCGGATCGACGATGCGCTGATGCGGTTCATGGACATCCTGTTGGCCTTCCCGCAACTGCTGTTGGCATTGGTGGCGCTTACCACCGTGGGGCCGCAGTCATGGTTGATCGTGGCCATCGTCGGATTCACCACCATCCCCCGCATCGCCCGGATCACCCGCGGGGCCGCAGTGCCCGTCGTCGAGCGTGACTTCATCGGTGCCGCCGAAGCGCTCGGCGAATCGCGGTTCCGGATCATCACCCGCGAACTGTTGCCCAACGTGACCGGGCCGCTGTTGGTCGAGGCCAACCTGCGGCTCACCTACTCGATCAGCATCATCGCCGGCCTCGGATTCCTCGGATTCGCCACGGAACGCAACGCCGCCGATTGGGGCCTGATGGTCCAGGAGAACCGGGTGGCGCTGGCGGTGCAACCGTGGGGTACGGTGCTGCCGGCAGTTGCGATCGCACTGCTGACGATTGGCACCGGCCTGATCAGCGACGGCTTGGCCCGCACAGTTGCCGGCATCGACCGCGGTCGGCCCGACGCATGAGTGATCAGCGCGTGGCGCTCACGATCTGCGACCTTCGCCTCGATGTCGCGCAAAGCGGTCACGACATCGTCGATGAGGTCAGCCTCACCATCGCACCCGGCGAGGTGCTCGGGCTGGTCGGCGAATCCGGTTCGGGTAAGACAACCGTTGGGTTGGCCGTGCTCGGGCACGCCCGCAAAGGCGTCGCCATCCACGCCGGCACCGTCAGCATCGGGGGCACGGACATCATCGGGCTGCGCGGCAAGGCACTACGCCAGGCGCGCGGTCGTCTGGTCAGCTACGTCCCGCAAGATCCGGGAACGGCGCTGAACCCGGCGCTGCGGATCGGCCCGCAGGTGTACGAGGTACTCGAGGCCCACGGGTTCGGCGCCAACCGCGCCGAGCGGAAGGCCCGGGTGCGAGAGGTGTTCAGCGAAGTGCTGCTGCCCAGCATTCCGGACTTCCTCAACCGCTACCCGCACCAACTGTCGGGCGGCCAACAACAGCGTGTCGGGCTGGCGATGGCTTTTGCCACGCGTCCGGCGGTGATCGTGCTCGATGAACCCACCACCGGGCTCGATGTCAGCACCCAGGCGCATGTACTCGAGACCATTCGGTCGCTCGCGGCCAGCCACGGGGTGGCAGCGCTGTACGTCACCCACGATCTCGCCGTCGTGGCCACGCTCGCCGACCGGGTGGCGGTGATGTATGCCGGGCGAATCGTCGAGCAGGGGACCACCGCCGAGATCTTCGCCAACCCCGCCCACCCCTACACCCGGTACCTCGTCGCCGCGGCGCCCGAGATGGGCAGCGACCGCGAACTGGTCGGACTCGGCGGGCGGGCCCCGGCCCCGGGCCGCCGCCCAGTGGGCTGCGCGTTCGCGCCACGTTGCGAAGTGGCCACGCCGCAGTGCAGCCAGAGCTTTCCCGACGTGACCGTCGTGTCGGGCGAGGCCTCGGCCGGGGTCTCGGGGGGGCCGGTTGTCGACGGCGGATCGCATGAGGTCCGCTGCTTTCACGCGTTCAGCGTGCCGGAACGCACGGTCCGTCGGGCAGCCGCGGGGGACGCGTCCGGTTCGGTCAATGGCGATGTCGCGCTCAGCCTCCGCTCGATCAGCGCGGGCTACACCGGCCACGTCGTCGTCCACGACGTGTCGTTCGACATCGCCCGCGGCGAAAGCGTGGCCCTCGTTGGAGAATCCGGCTCCGGGAAGAGCACGCTGTCGCGATCGATCGGTGGCCTCCATCGTGAATGGACCGGTGACATGCTGCTCGGCGGCGAACCAC
This sequence comes from Acidimicrobiales bacterium, assembly GCA_043756365.1. Lineage (GTDB taxonomy): Bacteria > Actinomycetota > Acidimicrobiia > Acidimicrobiales > Ilumatobacteraceae > VFMC01. The sequence continues at coordinate 5,904 of JAYURF010000568.1, read as the reverse complement.
TGCAGCGATCGGCACGCGATCGCCCGGTGCAGCAGCGGTTGTCAATCCAGTACGTGTTCCAGAACCCGTACAGCTCGCTGCACCCCCGGCGCTCGGTGGCTGAATCGATTGCACGGCCGCTGGCCATCGCCGGGGTGGATCGACGCGAGATCAGCCACGAGGTCGACCGGATGCTGGAGCGGGTTTCGTTGAGCTCGGCCTACGGGGCGCGATTCCCCGATCAACTCTCCGGCGGCGAACGCCAGCGCGTCGCCATCGCCCGTGCGCTCATCAGCGAACCGCAGGTGTTGATCTGTGACGAGGTCACCTCGGCACTCGATGTGTTGGTGCAGGCCACGATCATTGAACTGCTGGTCGATCTGCAACGCGACCTCGGCCTGTCCATGCTGTTCGTCACCCACAACCTGCCGCTCGTCCGCTCGGTCGCCCAACGGGTGGCGGTCATGGCCGAGGGCGTGATCGTCGAACTGGGATCCACCGCCGCGACGCTGTCGGACCCGCAACAGGTATACACCAAACGCCTGCTCGCCGATACCCCGGCGATTCCAGATTTCGAGGTACGGTCATGACAACTACCCCGACGAAGGAAACCACCGTCGACCTGGCCCCGGCAACTTTGCGAATCTTGAGGGCGACGATGAAATCGTGTTTCCGATCGAGCGCCTTGACCACGCGGTCCTCACCTCCTCGCCGGCCACTTCGAGCAGCTCGTAGCGGCCCCGGAGGAATCAGCCATCGGAGTGCGGTGCGGCCCAACGAGTGTTCCTTCGTGTTGGTTTGGTCGCATGGATCGATTGTCGCCTGAGACGACCGCGGCGACCATCACCGCCAAGGCGAGACCCACGTGCCTTATGGCAAGGGTGACCGTGCCATGCGGCAAGGTTGTTCACAGCGACGCCCCCCTGATGCAGCTCCCGCAAGAAGCACATGCCAATCTTCATCGGCCCATTGTCCCCGAACCCACCTCCCTGCCGGGGCTCAGCGCCCCCTGACGGCCATCAGGCAGGCCAATTCGAACACGACCGTTGCCGCGGCCAGCGACGTGATCTCGGCATGATCGTAGGCGGGTGCAACCTCGACCACATCGCCGGCCACGAGGTTCATCCCAGCGAGACCGCGCAGGATCATAACGAGTTCGCGGCTGGTCATCCCGGCGATCTCCGGTGTCCCAGTACCAGGCGCGTGGGCGGGGTCGAGGACGTCAATGTCGATCGAGAGGTACAGGAGGCGATCGCCGACGCGGTTGCGAATCTGCTTCGCCACCTCGTCGACGCCCAGCCGCTCGATGTCGTCGCAGCTGATGATCGAAAACCCCAAGGCGGCGTCGTCGTCGTAGTCGGACGGCGCGTAGATCGGGCCGCGAATGCCGACGTGCATCGATGCCTCCGTGTCGAACAGGCCCTCCTCCGCAGCGCGCCGGAATGGGGTGCCGTGCGTGAAGTCCTCACCGAAGTAGGTGTCCCACGTGTCGAGATGAGCGTCGAAGTGGACGAGGGCCACCTTTCCGTAGCGCCGGTTCACCGCCTTCAAGAGCGCGTAGGCGATGGTGTGGTCGCCGCCAATGGTGATGAGCCCATCGACTGGATGTGGGCCGTCGGAGATGCCGAGCAGCTCACCGGCGCGAGCCTCGATCGCGGCGAGTGACTCGGCGATCGAGTACGGGTTGCAGGGGACGTCGCCGGCGTCGGCAAACTGCTTCGTGGCGAACGGCTGCACGTCGAACTGCGGGTGGTACTGCGGGCGGATCGCCCTTGATGCCTGGCGGACAGCCATTGGGCCGAACCGGGCGCCTGGCCGGAAGCTCACTCCCCCATCAAACGGTGCGCCGAGGATGGCGACGTCGCACCGATCGACATCGCGCAACTCAGGAAGCCTGACGAAGGTGGACGACCCGGCGTAACGGGGCACCACGGTGCCGGACACGGGCTGGATCGGAGCGGGATTGTCGGTCACGCCGCAACACCTTACTCGCCGTCGCCCAGCGACGGATCACTATTGACTTCGATTCAGTAGCGGCGTACGCTACCTCCCGTCGTCCCACGGACGAGACGAACCGGGGGGTTCCAGATGGCCGATGTGAGCTCGGACAATCAAGTGTTTTCGGTAGAGCAGCGTGGCATCGAGTTCGTGCCGGAGTCGGAACGGATGATGAAGCCCCGGGAGCTCGGGGTGTTCTGGGGAGGCTCCAGCCTCTACCCGTTCAACGTCTTCATCGGGGTGCTGATCTACAGCCTCGGGCTACCACTTTGGCTGGCGATCATGGTGACGGTGCTCGGGGCGGCTGCGAGCTACGCACCCGTGGCGATCGCCTCGATCGCCGGAGCCCGGATCGGGATGCCCACCCACACGACGCTGCGGGCGACCTACGGCATCGACGGTCAACGCATCAACGCCATCCTCGGTTGGCTCGTCGGCATCATCTACGAGATCATCAACGTCACCGTCGGCGTCTTCGCAGCACTGGCCATCTTCGATGAGTTGGGCTGGAACGACAGTGGCGACGCAGGTCTGATCGTGGCGCTGGTCCTGGTCTACGGCCTCTGCATTTGCCTGCCGTTGCTCGGCCACGCCACGATGATGTTCGTCCAACGGTTCTTCAGCATCGTCCTCGGCATCGCGGTCATGCTGTTGTTCGTCGCGCTGCTCGACGATCTCGACCTCGGGGCCCGGGCCGGCGAGGCGCTCAGCGGCAAGGCCACCTTGCAGATGGTGCTCATCGCCATCGGCATCGCCTGGGCCGGCGGGTACTCGTACATGATCGTGTCACTCGACTATCCGCGCTATCTGCCGACGAATACCCCGGCAAGGTCGATCTTCTGGCAGGTCCTCGGCGGCTCCGTGCTGGCGGCCGGGTTTCTCGGCCTCGTCGGCACGATGATGGCCGCGCAGACCGAGGGCGGCTTCCTCGACCCGGTCGCCGGAGTGAAGCCGATCATCCCGCAATGGATCTACATCATCTGGATCCTCGCCGCGATCGGCGGCTCGATTTCGAACAACGCGTTGACGTTGTACTCGGCTGGGCTGGCCGCCCAGGCCGCCGGGTTGCCCCTCAAGCGGTGGCAGGCAACCGTGTTGGACGGCATCATTGCCGTCGCCGGCCTGATCTACGTGCTGTTCATCGACAACGGCAACTTCTTCGGCAACCTCAACTCCTACATCGTGCTGGCGATCGCCTGGGTCGGACCGTTCGGAGCCGTGTACCTGATCGACCTGTGGTTGCGGAACTGGCACGTCCGGCCCGAGCACGTCCATGGTGGCAGCGATAGCCCATTCGCACGCATCGACGGCCCACGCCGCACCGCATGGATCGCGACCGTCGCGGGCATCGTCGCGGCGCTGCTGACCATTGCCTCACCAGAGTTCAACGGGCCGATCGCAAAGGCGCTCGACACCGATCTGTCGTGGGCAACCGGTCCCATCGTGGCCGGCGTCATCTACTGGGTTGTCGGCCGCCGACAGGTGATCGCCGAAGCGGCAGCGCTCGAAGCTGCCCACGGCAGGCAAAGTGCGACGGTCTGAGCGGTGACATCGATCGCTGTCGTCACCGGAGCCGCGTCAGGCATCGGGGCGGCGTGCGCGCGCGTCCTTTCAGATAGCGGCTTCGCCGTGGTCGGCCTCGATCTTCAGGACGCGCCGACCTGCACTCGCTCGATCATCGTCGACGTCTCCGACGCGCAAGCAGTTGACGACGCGCTTGCGACCGTCGAGGACGAACTCGGCCCCATTGATGCCGTCGTCACAGCCGCCGGGTATTACGAGCGGATCGACATTCTCGACCTCGACGACGTGGCGGTCGACCGCATGCTCGCAGTGCTGATCAACGGCACGGCCAACATCTGCCGATCCGCCCTCCGCCGGATGCTCCCGCGCGGGCATGGTTCGATCTGCACCATCGGCTCCGAGCTCGGCCTGTGCGGCGATGCAGATGCCGCCCACTACTCGGCGGCCAAGGGTGCCGTGCACACGCTCACCAAGACCATTGCCCGTGAGGCCGCCCCGCTGGGGGTTCGGGTGAACTGCGTGGCACCGGGCCCGACCGACACACCGTTGATGACCGCCGAGCTCCGCGACCCGGCCTACATCGCCTCGCTGGTGCTGCAACGACTCGTCGATCCCGTCGAGATCGCCGAGATGGTCGCATTCGTGCTCGACGCCAATGATCACAACCTCGTCGGCCAGATCATCTCCCCGAACGCCGGAGCAGTGGTGTGAACCGCACGTCGAAGGGCATCAGCGGGCGCGTGGCGTTGGTCACCGGTGCCGGACAGGGCATCGGCCGCGCCATCGCCGAACGACTCGCCGCTGAAGGCGCACGCGTCGTCGTCAACGATCTGAACCCGGACACTGCTGCACACGTGGCTGCCTCGATCAATGGCCTTGCGGTGGCGTTCGACTGCGCCGACCGCACCGCCGTACAGCGCGGCGTCGCTCGTGCGACCGAGATGCTCGGTCCGGTCGAACTGTGCGTGGCCAACCACGCGTTCATGAAAATGGTCCCTTTCATCGATGAGGACCCGCTCGACTGGCAGCGCACCCTCGACGTCAACCTGAAAGGCACGCTGTGGGTGCTGCAGGCCACGGCCCGGTCGATGGTCGCCGGCGGGTACGGGCGCATCGTATGCATCACCTCCGAGTGGGGCATCACCGGTTGGCCCGAGGCCGGAGCGTACGCCACTTCCAAGGGCGGCATCGTCTCGCTCGTGCGTTCTGCGGCCCGGGCCCTCGGCCCACGCGGGGTCGCCGTCAACGCGATCGCCCCCGGTGTGACGCTCACGCCACAACTGCAGGTTGACGCAGACGCGGCCGGCATCTCCTACGACGAGATGGTCGCTGTCTACGAGCGCGATGTACCGCTCGGCCGTCTCGGCAAACCAGCTGACATTGCCGCGGTCGCCACGTATCTGCTGTCGGAGCCAGCCGGCGCGCTGGTCGGTCAGGTGCTCAGCGCCAACGGAGGAAGCCTCACTTGACGACATCGCTCCCGCAGGGCACACCCGACCGGGCACCCCATACTTCGCCCGCCTTCCCGCCAGGCTTCAGGGCCGCGCTCTCGCTGACGTTCGATGCCGATGCCGAGACAGCGGTGCTGGTGCCCAAGCCGTCCGGGTGGAACGACGCGATGGCGATGACCCACCAGGCATTCGGCCCCAAGGTCGGAATACCCCGCCTGATGCGGATCCTCGCGGAAGAGGACGTGCGCGCAACCTTCTTCGTACCCGGCTGGACGGCGCGCCGGTACCCGACCCTCGTGGCAACGCTGATGGAGGCCGGCCACGAGATCGCCCACCACTCAGACCTCCACGTTCCCGCACCGCAGATGACCAAGGACGAGGAGCGTCGCGACTTCGAACGAGCGCTCGACACGTTGCGGTCCCAGGGTGCAGATGTGCGCGGGTACCGCGCCGCGTGGTGGCAGGCCACGTGGCACACGCTCGACCTGCTCGCCGAGCACGGCCTCAGCTACGACTCGAGCCTGATGGACGACGACCGCCCGTACGTGCTGCGCATCGGTGGACGCCGCCTGGCCGAGCTGCCACCGCACTGGTCGCTCGACGACTGGGAACAGTACGCTTTCCTGCCCGATCCGATGATCGGCTCGAACATCGAGCCGCCGTCGAAGGTGCTCGAACTGTGGCGGTGCGAGCTCGACGCGCAACGCAAGGAGGGCGGGCTGGTCGTCGGCACGATGCACCCCTTCCTGTCCGGACGGGCGTCACGCGCCGAAGTGCTGCGCGAAATCATCCGCTATGCCCGCTCCTGCGGCGATGTCTGGATCGCGCCGCTCGGCGAGATCGCCGATGCAACGCTGGCATCACCCGATATCGCTGAGCGCGTCCCCGACATCCCCGACCTGTCCCTCGGCCCGTACTACCCCGACGGCCACCCCGGTGCCCACCCGTGCGC
>JAYURF010000567.1:0-3077 GCA_043756365.1 Acidimicrobiales bacterium | reverse complement strand
TGCTCGGGGTGAGGTTGCCGGGTAGCAGCGACTGCGGTGTCACCGCCCGTTGTGGAGGTGCCCACAGCTGGGCCTCGCGTGCGCCTGCTGTGTGATCCTGGACGGTTCGATCGTCGACATGTTGCATGACCATTGGAGAGTTCATCGGCCAACTGACGACCGAACTCCAGCACGACTTACACGGATTCGAAATCAAAAAAGCAACCGAGGTGCCGCTCCTGGACCTGGTAGCGGGCGGACGGGCCAACTCCAGAGGCGGTACCTCGGTTGCTATGTGTCAGTTACATTACAACGATGACGACCACATGTCAAGTGTTACGAGAGTGATTTTTGGGTACAAGCGCGAAAATCTTTCAGACGGTGCGCACGATCATGGCATCGCCCTGACCACCACCGCCGCACAACGCGACCGCACCCAGCCCGCCGCCACGCCGGGCCAGCTCGTATAGCACGGTCAGCGCCAGTCGGTTGCCGCTCATCCCGATCGGGTGGCCGAGGGCGATCGCCCCGCCGTTGACGTTGACGATCTCGTCGCTGATCCCCAGATCGGCCATCGAGGCGATGCCGACCGCGGCGAATGCTTCGTTGATCTCGAACAGGTCGACATCGGCGACCGTCTTGCCGGCCTTGTCCAGTGCTTTCATGATCGCCCGGCTCGGCTGGTGCAGCAAGGATGCGTTGTCCGGGCCGGCAACCATGCCGTAGCTCACGACCTGGCCGAGCGGAGTGATGCCGCGGGCGTTGAGTGCCTTCTCGCTCATCATCACCACGGCCGAGCCGCCGTCGCTGATCTGCGACGCATTCGCCGCAGTGATCGTGCCCGCCTTGTCGAAGGCCGGCTTCAGGCCGCCGAGGCTCTCCATCGTGGTGCCTGGACGCACGCCCTCGTCGGTTTCCACCAGGATCGGCTCGCCTTTTCGCTGGGGGACGGCGACGGGCACGATCTCGTCGGCAAGGCGGCCGTCTTTGATCGCGTTCGCAGCCCGCTCGTTCGACTTCATCGCCAGGTCGTCTTGCTGCTCGCGGGTGATCCCGCCGGCGGTGTAGCGCTCGGTGCCGAGGCCCATCAGGCATGCGTCGAACGCGCACCACAGGCCGTCGGTGATGATCGCGTCGGCGAGCTCGGTGTTGCCGTAGCGGAACCCGGCTCGGGCGCCCTGGGCGAGGTACGGGGCGTTGGTCATGCTCTCCATCCCGCCGGCCACGACGATGTCGGCCTCGCCGGCGGCGATCATCTGGTCGGCGAGGTAGATGGTGTTGAGCCCAGAGAGGCACACCTTGTTGATGTTGACGCTCGGCACGCTCATCGGAATGCCGGCCTTCACCGCGGCCTGGCGGGACGGGACCTGCCCCTGGCCGGCCATCAGCACCTGACCCATGAGGACGTGCTCCACCTCGTCGGGGGCGACCCCGGCGCGCACAAGCGCCTCACGAATGGCAAAGCCACCGAGATCGGCGGCGCTGAGCGAGGCGAATGCACCGCTCATCTTGCCGATCGGCGTGCGGGCTCCGGCGACGATGTACGAACCAGCCATGGCGGAATCTCCTTCTCGGCGTCGCCGGGGCGTCCCCGTGACGTAGTGCACCAGCGTAGGCGCGCGCTGCGGCGTGAACGCACGCCGCGTAGTTGTCCACAGGCTGGGGCTACGGGTTGTCGATGCCCACACCGATGAGCTCGACGGCACCGTCGGTGAGCAACAGCCCGTAGACGACGAAGGCCCTGACGACCTCCCCAGTTCCGACCACGACGCGGGCGATGGTGACGCCTTCGACAGCCTCGGGGAGGTCGTCGAACTGCACCGCGAAGCGCTCGACGATGGTCGGCAGGTCGAAGACGATGAAGTCCGTCGCTGACGGCTCGCCCGCTGGTCCTCTCTCGGCCCCGAGCTGGCTGTCGAGCTGGTCGAAGAAGTCGGAGCTGACGCGGACGACCCTACGGTCGCTCACTTCTCGGGAGGCAGCGAGATCCCACGCGCCGCCAGCAACTCGCGCCCGCGGCGGCGGAGCCGAGCAAGGAACTCCGGCGGCAGCGTCGAGAGGTCGGTAACGATGCTCTCATCGACGACCCGGTGGCGCTCGGCGAGCGGAAGCTTCTCGAGTTCCTCGATCGTCCTCACCGGCTTCTCGTCCATGCTCATGAAGATACCCCTGCGTTCGTCGGCGGAGCAGTCTCATCCGGATTTTCGATGGTGTCGTCGAGAGCGTGGAGCTCAGCCTCAGCTGATCGCGGCGAGCTTGGGCCACAGGTCAGACGACTCGTAGCCGAGTGCCCAGATGGCGATGCCGGCGGTGCCCGCGTCGATGGCGGCGTGGGCGCGTTGCACCACCGAGTCGGAATCGGGGTAGTACACGGTGCGGCGCACGGTGCAGGTGACCGTTCCGGTGACGGGGCTGAGCCGTAGGGCTGCGGCCAGGGCGCTGCCATCGGCGGGGGCGACGGTGTTGGCGCGCCCCACCGGGATCACGTACTCGGGTGCCGGCAAGGCCGCCGTGCGGGTGCCGGTGAAGCTCTCGTCGTAGGTGAACTTCATCTCGCCGCTCACATCTCGGGCCGCTGTCGCACCCTTGCCGGCGGCGAGCGCTCCGGCGTTTTCCATTTGCACCGCGCGGGTGGTGAGGTCGGCGTTCACGGGGCAGGTGCCCGAGATGACGGTGGCCCAGCTGCGCCCGTAGGTGGGCACGCCAATTTGCACCTTGCCGATCATCGGGCCGGCCACGCCTTGTACGTAGGAGATCACGTCGTTCACCCACACCATCGGCGAGATCGGGCCGGGGCGGCTGACGCTCCAGTCGTACACCATCAGCCGCAGCCGGTCGACCGAGGCGATGATCTCAGGCCACGCGTACACGGTGTAACCCTGCGCCCCCCCGGCCCAGATCGGCGGCACCGTCACCGACAGCAGCTTGCCCTGGGCGTGGAGCGCGGTGGCGAGCTCGTTGACGAACGCGGCCCAAACCGGCCGGGTGGTCGGCCACGAGGCACGGCCGTCGCTGAATGCGAAGCCCTCGTAATCGAGGTCGATGCCGTCGTAGCTACGGCTCATCACCAACGCGACGATGGCGGTGACGTGCTCGGT
>JAYURF010000566.1:0-3083 GCA_043756365.1 Acidimicrobiales bacterium | reverse complement strand
AAGTCGTGCTCGGCAACGCCCTGCGTGACCGGGGGATTCCCGTCGTCGCGCAGCTCAAGGGCTTGGTGCTACCGAACGGCCGGACCGTGAGGATCGATCTCGCGGTGCCGGAGGTGAAGTGGGCGGTCGAGATCGATGTGCATGGCGACCACTTCCTGCTCGAGGGTGGGACCAACGATCGGCGCCGCGATCGGCAATGCCACCGGATCGGCTGGCAGGTCGAGCGAGTCACAGCGCTTGATCTGGCCGACCTCGACACCCTGTGTGACGAATTGGTCGAGCTCTACCAGATCCGATGCCGGGCGGCGGCGTGACGTTGGCGAGCTCCGTTCATCCGAGTGCCGAGCGCCCACCCGGGTGCGCGCTCGGCACTCGGACCCCCATCGCCACACTCGGTTGACACGCGGGGACTCGGTTGACACGCGGGTCAGGGCGGGTCAGGGCGGGGGGCGGTAGGTGCCTGGCCTTCGTAGGGCGTGGCGGTGCCAGCGGGAGGGGGTGAGCAGGATGGCTCTCGGTTCGTCTTCGAACATCCACCTGGCGAAGTTGCGGCTACCCCATGCGCTCGCACCGACGAGGCGGATCGCTCCGCGTGCGCCACGCGGGTGGGCCAGCGCACGGGCGAGGACCGCCGACATCTTGTGATCGGCAAGGAGGTGGTGGCGAACGTCGGCTTGGTAACACTGCCGCGCAATCTCGGGTCGCATCGCTCCTGCGGCGACCAACGCCTCAGCGGCGAGGCGACCGGTGAGCACCGCTTGGCCGATGCCTTCGCCGGTCATCGTGTCGGTCGCTCTGGCGGCATCGCCGACGAACAGCGTTCGCCCCGACGAGAGCACGGCGCGGTCGATACCGGCCGGGATCGGCCATGCTGTATGCCGATCCTCGAGTTCGACATCGCCCCCGAGCGCCGCGACCACGTGCGGCCGCCCCAACAGGTCGTCCCACAGTGCGTTCATCTCCTGCACCTTGCGGACGCCGCCGCGCTGGATGCCGAAGCCGATGTTGACGCGGCCGTCGGGGAGCGGAAAGCTCCACATGTACCCGGGCAACAGCTCGGCCTCGAACCACACGTACAGCCGTGTCGCCGCGGGCCCGGTCACGTTGCGGGCGTACTGGCGAAAGGCGTGCCACTCGCCGAGGTAACCGGGTTCGGACAGCCCCAGTAGCTTGCGGGTCGGCGACCACATCCCATCGGCGGCGATCACGTACCGGGTGCGAACGCAACCGAGTCCGTCAACGTCGACGTCGACGTGGTCGCCGGATTGGCGTAGACCAGTCAGCGCGTGGCCCTCGGACACCTCTGTTCCGGCCTCGCGGGCGAGCGCGACGAGCGCCGCGTCGAGTTCGCGGCGAGGGGTCGTCGCCGCGAACATCCCCTGCCCAGTCGGCAGCGGTACGCACACCTCGCGACCCGACGGCGAGCGAAGCCATGCTGCGTCGACCGTGTACCAGCTCGGCACCATCGTCGGATCGAGTCCGAGCAGTTCCAGCTCACGCAGGGCAAGCGTGGTCAAGCCGTCGCCACAGCATTTGTCACGGGGGAACGTTGCCTTGTCGATCATCAGCACCGATCGTCCGGAGCGGGCGAGCGTCGTTGCCGCAGTCGCGCCGGCAGGACCAGCACCAACGACGACTACATCGAACATCTTCGTGGAGCCGGAGGCCACCGCCTCACCGTGGGCACTCGTGCGCGCCGACGTCGTGTCGGTGATCTCGTTCGGTCGGGCGTTGTGGGCGGCGGCGTTTGGTCGGGCGTCGCTAGTCATCGGCGATGCAGGTTACGCGGCGGTGGCATCGATCAGTCCGGCCGACTGGCATGCCCGCCGGCCACGCAACTTATGATGACCCGGTCCCTGGCACCTGGCACTCGCGCTGGTGACGCGCCGGACACGTGCACTCGACCGATCGGAGACCGCAAATGGGCAAGTTGTGTGAAGGACGAGTGGTGATCGTCACCGGTGCCGGCCGCGGCATCGGTCGCGAGCATGCCCTCAGCCTTGCCGCCCATGGAGCCAAGGTCGTCGTCAACGACCTGGGCGGAAACATCGACGGCTCGGGCGGCGACGTCAGCCCGGCTGCGCAGGTGGTCGACGAAATCATTGCGATGGGTGGGGAAGCGGTTGCCAACGGCGACAGCGTTTCGTCATGGGAAGGTGCGCAACGCCTGATCAACATCGCCGTCGAGACCTTTGGCGACCTCCACGCCTTGGTCAACAATGCAGGCATCTTGCGTGACCGGGTGTTGGCCAACATGACCGAGCAGGAATGGGACGCCGTCATCGACGTGCACCTCAAGGGCACCTTTGCCCCGAGCCGATGGGCTGCTGCGTACTGGCGCGAGCAGTTCAAGGTCGGCAAACCGGTCGATGGGCGGATCATCAACACCACCTCGGTCAGCGGCATCTACGGCAACCCCGGCCAGACCAACTACGGCGCAGCCAAGGCCGGGATCGCCTCGTTCTCCAACATTGCTGCGCTCGAACTCGCTCGCTACGGAGTGACCGTCAACTGTGTCGCACCGGTTGCGCTGACCCGCATGACCGAAGGGCTCGGCCCGGCGCCGGAAACCGACGAAGCCCGGGAGATGCGCTCGCCGCGCTGGATTGCGCCGATCGTCACCTGGCTGGCCTCGGCCGAGTCTGCCGGGGTGACCGGCCGCGTGTTCGAAGCCAGCGGGCAGACCCTGGCGATCGCCGAAGGCTGGGTGCGCGGCCCGCGCACCGAACCGATCGAAGACCCCGCGCAACTCGGCCCTGTGGTGGAACAACTGATCGCCCAGGCCCGGAAGAACTCGGGGATGAACGGCGAGCCCGGCGGTTGGCCACAACCGCAATGACCCGCTGACAGCGCGACCAGCTACCGACCCCGCACATCATCAATCCGCTCACCCCTCCCGACCCCCGTTGAAAGGCCAATCCCATGCCACTGAACCCTGATGCCGTCGGAGCTTCCGGCGATCCCCGCGACATCTCGTGGAATTCCAAGGACGCGTTGCTCTACGCCGTCGGCATCGGTGCCGGCCAGGCCGATTTGCCGTTCACGACCGAGAACACCGCCGACGTACAACAGGTGGTGTACCC
>JAYURF010000565.1:0-8678 GCA_043756365.1 Acidimicrobiales bacterium | reverse complement strand
CCCCCGCAAGGTGCCGGCTGCCGTCGACAAACGCGGCCAGCCACGCCGGGTCTGGACCATGCCCGACCGTGCGCACCACGGCGCGACGAGCCGGGTCGATCACGCTCACCCAGTCAGCATCGAACAGCGTGCTCACCCCGTCGCACAGCACCGCGACGCGTTCGCCCGGCGCCGTCGCTGCGACCCGCCCCGCCAGATCGAGGGCGGCCAGTCCCGGCTCGTGGCGCTCCCCCACCACCCGCTGTACGTCCTCGACATCGACCCCCTCGACCTGGGCGATCGACGCCACAAGCGCGCCAACGGTCGTGTCGGCGGGCATCGCCACCACGAGTTCGTCGATCACCCGGCCGCCTCCGCGCTCCAGGATGTCGATGCCGACGACATCGCCACGCACCGCGCCGATCCGGCCCGCCACCTGCCCCAGCGCACCGGGCCTATCAGGCAGCCACACCCGCACCACATAGGCCGCCATCGGCACCCCGGTCGTTCCGGTCATTTCCATCGGGCGAACCTACGCGCCGACATCCCCCGCTCTGTGACCGCTCTGTAACGACACCATGAACGACGTGTCCCACCACCGAACATCCACGAACGATCCCCGAGCCCGAACCGTCCGTGGCCAATACGCGCCCCCACAGCGCATCATGGCCACGAAGCCGTTCAGGTGTGTGCGAGGGACGGTCAGCCGAGCTTGGGGAGGCCACGCTTGAGGTTGCGGATGCCTTGACCGATGCGCAGTTCGTTCTCGATCAGGGCGAACCTGGCAAAGCCCTCGCCGCCGGGCCCGAAGCCCACACCGGGCGACAGCGCGACATCACATTCGCGCACGACGAGCGAGCAGAACTCCACCGAATCCAGGTCGGCGTACGGCGCGGGGATCGGGGCCCACACGAACATCGAGCCCTTCGGCTTGGGGATGTCCCAGCCGATGCGACCCAGGCCGTCGATCAGCGCGTCGCGACGACCCTGGTAGATCGCGCACACTTCCTTGGGATAGTCGGGAGCTTCGTTCATGGTGACCGTGGCCGCGATCTGCACCGGCTGGAACGTGCCGTAGTCGAGGTAGCTCTTCAGTTTCACCAATGCCTGGACGACCTCGCTGTTGCCGACGAGGAAGGCGCAGCGCCAACCGGCCATCGAGAAGCTCTTGGTCATCGAGTACAGCTCGACGGCACACTCCTTGGCGCCCTCAGCCTGGAGGATGCTGGGCGGCTCGTACCCGTCGAAGCCGATGTCGGCGTAGGCGAAGTCGTGAACAACGATCATGTTGCGCTCACGGCAGAAGTCGACGACTCGCTGCATGAAGTCGAGGTCGACCACCGAACCGGTGGGGTTGTGCGGAAAGGAGATGACGAGTACCCGGGGCTTTGGCCAGCCGACGTCGTAGGCGGTGGTCAGGCTGTCGAAGAAGTCGCCGGTGAAATCACCCTGGACCCGCGGGTCAGCCAGGTGACGCATCGGCACCTGGCGCAGGTCGGCCCCGGCAAACAGCGGGCCGTAGATGTGGATCGGGTAGCTGGGGCTCGGCACGATGGCTGCATCGCCACGATCGAGCAGCACCCACATCAGGTGGCTGAAGCCCTCTTTCGAGCCGATCGTGTTGGTGATCTCGGTCTCGGGGTCGAGCTTCACGTTCCACTTGCGCTCGTACAGCGCGGCCACCGCTTCGCGCAGCTTGGGCAGACCCCGGCTGACCGAGTAGCGGTGGTTGCGGGCGATCTGGGCTGATTCGCCGAGCTTGTCGACCGCGATCTGCGGCGAGGGGATGTCGGGATTGCCGAAGCCGAGGTCGATCACGTCTGCTCCTGCTCGCCGCGCCTCGATCTTCAAGTTGTTGATGATCGTGAAGACGTACGGGGGGAGGTTGGTGATTCGGCGGAAGTCCATAGCGCGTTCAACGTTACTGTCCCGCCGCAGCGCTCCCCCGCCTCTTTCCGTCGCCTCTTTCCGTCGTCGGCTTTGGCAGCGGGCCTGGCGGCCGGTGCGGCATGGCGCGTGTGTGACACGATGCAGCCCATGTCGAACTCACTTCCCGACGGATGCATCCATGTGGTCATCGAGATCCCTCGCGGCAGCCGCAACAAGTACGAGATCGATCACGAGACCGGGCGAGTGTTCCTCGACCGGCGATTGTTCACGGCCACGACCTACCCGGCCGACTACGGCTACATTCCCGACACCTTGGGTGGCGACGGCGACCCCCTCGACGCCCTGGTGCTGCTGGAGGACCCCGTCTACCCGGGCGTGTGGGTGCAGGCCCGGCCGCTCGGCGTGCTGTACATGCACGACGAAGCCGGTGAGGACGCCAAGATCATCTGCGTTCCGCCGCGCGAACCGCGCTGGGCGGACGTGCACGACCTCGCCGATCTGACCCCACAGCTCGTCGAGGAGATCCAGCACTTCTTCGAGGTGTACAAGGCGCTCGAGCCGGGGAAGTCGTCGTCGACCGGTGGCCTCGCCGGCTGCGATGCAGCGTGGACCGAGATCCGCGAGGCACGGGCCAACTTCCGCCCAGCACCCTGATCGTGGCCGCCGACACTCACACGGGTGTCTCACCAACGCTTGGCTTGGGGGCGTCGCCGGCACCTTGCACCGATTGGTCGTAATCGATGATCGAGCCCGTTGCCAAGCCGCTGTCGTCGGACAGGTAGAACGCGATCACGCGGGCCACCTCGATCGGTTTGATCAAACGTCCTGTCGGCTGGGTCGCCTCGGCTGCCTCCAGCCATCCGTCGGTTGCGCCATGGTCGCGGCGTTGCACGGCATCCTCCGACGGCGTGTCCATCCACCCCGGGTTCACCTGGTTGACGCGAATCCCATGACGCATCAGCGAATACGCGACGTTCTTGGTCATGACGCTCAACGCACCCTTCGACACGCTGTAGGACACAATGAACGGTTGCCCGCCGTGACCGCTGACCGAGCCGATGTTGACGATCGAACCGTGCACACCGTCGCGGCGCATCAGCTCGGCTGCGGCCTGAATCAGGAAGAACGGGGCGCGCACGTTGACCGCCATCATCGAATCCCACCCATCCGCAGTGGCGGTCCAGATGTTGTCACGCGACGTCGATGCCGCAACGTTGACCACGCCATGCACGGTGCCGAACACGCGATCGGTGGCGGCAACGATGCGCGACGGCGCATCGGCATCGAACAAGTCCGCTTCGACGAAGGTCGCTGGTGTCCCTGCGGCGCTCAGTTCTGAGGTGAGCGCGTTGCCCTTGTCTGCGCTACGCCCGACGACGACGAGCCCGGCCGCTCCCGCTGCCGCGAGATGCCGGCAGGTCGCTTCGCCGAGGCCTTGCGTGCCGCCATTGACGATGACGATCTTGCCATCGAGGCTGGCGCTCACGTGCCCACCCGCTGACCGCGCGTGCCCTCGATCATCGCCTGTTTCGCAGCGTTCACCGCAGCGAGATCACTGACCTCGGGCACACCAACCTCCCAGAACGCGCCACCACCGGTCCACGCATCGGGATCGGTGTCCATCACGATCACGGTGGTGCGGTCGTTGCCGCGGGCCCTGATCACGGCTGCGTCGAGTTCGTCGATCGAGGCCACGTGTTCACTGATGCAACCCATCGACGCAGCGTGCGCGGCGAAATCGACTCGCACCATCCCGCGGTGGCGAGAATCGGCGAGCATGTTGTTGAAACCAACGCCACCCTGGGTCACCTGCAACCGGTGGATCACCGCGTACCCGCCGTTGTCGCACACGATCACGATCAGCTTGTGGCCGGCGAGCACCGAGCCGTACAGGTCGCTGTTCATCATCAGGTACGAGCCGTCTCCGACGAACACGATCACCTCACGATCGGGCATCGCCATCTTCGCTCCCCATGCACCCGAGATCTCGTATCCCATGCACGAAAAGCCGTACTCGCAGTCGAAGCTGTCCACCTCGCGTGCCCGCCAACCGTTGTTCAACTCGCCAGGGAATCCGCCCGCCGCGGCGAGTGCGTAGTCGCCCGTTTGCTGGGCGCGATCAAGGGCACCGACCACTTGCGCGTACGTGGGCAGCCCGTTCGGGCCAAGCGCCGACGGGTCGGCGATGCCGTCGATGTACGCGTGGTAGCCGGCCACTTCGGACCGCGCCCGCTCGGCCCACGATGCCGGCGCGGCCCAGTCGCCGAGCAACTCGGACAACTCGGTCAACGTGACCAGCGCATCGCCGACGACGGGGTGCGAGAGGTGCTTCACGGCGTCGAAGCCTGCGGTATTGATCGCCACGAAACGGGTGTCGGGATTCGAGAACAGCGTCCACGATCCGGTGGTGAAGTCCTGCAGGCGGCTACCCACCACGATCACCACATCGGCGGCAGCAGCGAGGTTGTTGGCCGCTTCACAGCCCGTCACCCCGATCGGCCCGGCGTAGCTCGGATGGGTGGCGGGGATCGACGCCTTGCCGGCCATCGTCTCGACCACCGGCACGCCGTGGCGTTCGGCGAAGCGACGCAGTTCGCCCTCGGCCTGTGAGAAGTGCACCCCGCCGCCGGCGATCAGCAGCGGGTTCGCCGCCGAGCGGATCATCGCTGTAGCAGCACTCAGTTGCCCGATGTCGGCACGTGGCCGCAGCGGTCGGTGGACGACCACTCGGAAGAACGCCTCGGGGAAGTCGAACGCTTCGGCCTGCACGTCCTGCGGCAGCGAGATCAGCGCCGGTCCACACGTGGCCGGATCAAGCATGGTGGCCACAGCGTGCGGCAGCGAGTGCACGATCTGCTCGGGGCGCATGATCCGGTCCCAGTAGCGCACCACCGGCTTGAACGCATCGTTGACCGTGATCGTCGGATCACCGAAGTGCTCCACCTGCTGCAGCACCGGATCGGGGATCCGGCTGGCGAACGTGTCGCCGGCAAGCAACAGCACCGGTAGCCGGTTGGCGTGGGCCACTCCGGCGGCAGTGACCATGTTCAGTGCGCCCGGCCCGATCGACGAGGTGGCCACCATGATCTGGCGCCGGCGGGCAGCCTTGGCAAAGCCTGCCGCGGCGAGCGCCATACCCTGTTCGTTGTGGCCGCGCCACGTGGGTAGGGCGTCGCCGGCCTGTTCGAGCGCGTGGCCAAGGCTGGTGACGTTGCCGTGCCCGAAGATGGCGAACACGCCGGGGAACAGCGGCACCTCGGCCTCGTCGGCCCCATCAAGCCCATCGGCCCCATCGGCCCCGGCGGTGGGGCCAAGTACCGTGCGTTGCGCGATCAGGTACCGCACGATCGCCTGCGCGGTCGTCAACCTGACCGTTGCTGTTCCGGGGCCTGGTCCGGGGCCCGTTCCGGGGTTGCGTTTCATGGCTCTAATCACTCCTGTCTCAGCGACACGACCGGTTCCCACCGGCCGCTGTGCCAACTGCGCAATACGGCGTCTTGCACGCTCACGAACTCCAGCGCCTCTGCGAAACCCGGCTGATGCTGACGGCCGGCGGCGACCGATTGGAGAAACTCGTGGTCCTCGATGCACACCAGATCCTCGAAACCGATGCCGTTCGCGCTTCCGGGAACAAAGTTGCCGTGATGCGGAAAGCGGTCCCCGCCGTACACGGTGGTGAAGCCGGTGTGATGGTGCTCGGCCGCCACGTACACGCGCAACTCGTTCATCTTCTCGAAGTTCCAGGCGATGCTGCCCTTGGTGCCGTACACCTCGAAGCTGTTCTGACTCTCGGGTCCGACCATCGACCGGCACGCCTCGAACGTGCCCCGCGCACCGTTGTCGAAGCGGCACATCATCCCGATGTAGTCCTCGTTGGTGACATCGCCGGTGGGGTCGTCCGGCCCGCCGCGGTCGTAGTGGGTTCCGCCGGCGAGCGGCAGCGGGCGTTTCGTGATGAACGTCTCGCCGGTGCCGACCACCGAGGCGATCGGGCCGACCAGCGCATGGGCGAGGTCGACGGAATGGCTGAGGATGTCGGTGCTGACACCGTGACCGGCTTGGTCGACGAGAAATCGCCACGACAGCAGTCCCATCGGATCGCTGCCGTACATCGAAAAGAACCGGCCGTAGTAATTGGTGACCGTGCCGATCACGCCGTCGCCGATCAGTTGGCGGGCGTATTGCACCAGCGGCGCCCAGCGGTAGTTGTAGCCCACCGCGGTGATCACACCGGCGTGGCGGGCGGCGCGCTCGGCGGCAACGGTCTGCGCAGGCGTGCCGCCAACGGGCTTTTCACAAAAGATGTGCTTGCCCGCCGCGGCGGCGGCGGCGACCATCTCGACGTGGAGCATGTTCGGTGCGGTGACGAACACCACATCGACATCAGGGTGAGTGACCACGTCGTGCCAATCGGCGACGGCTTCACGGAACCCGAACGAGCGCACCGCCTCGTCACGCCGGTCGGCAAGCGTGTCGCCGACGACCACCATCTCGGGCTGGTACTCACGGTCGGGAAAGTAGCTCGGGGCACGTCTGCAGCCGCGGCTGTGGGCCTGGCCCATCCACCCGAACCCGATCACTCCGATGCCGAGCGGCCTCATCGGTCACCCCCGGCCTGGACTGCCCCCCCGGCCGGTGTGTCGCCAGTCTGGGTCGCTCCGGCCTGGGTCGGCGGCACAGGTCCGTCGGCATTGGTCATCGGGCACCTCACATCGATCGGCATGTCGGCCCAGGTGTCGCGCACCCAGTGGTGCGCGGGGTCGTCACAGAATGCCATCGAGCGTTCACCGCCGGGCCCGGCAAGCACGTTGAGGTAGTACATCGGATACCCCGGCGCAGCGATGCACGGTCCGTGGTAGCCGCGGGGGACGCAGAACACGTCGCCGTCGCGCACCACCACGTTCTCATCGATCTCGCCGTCGGGGGTGTAGGTGCGGTGCATCCCGAACCCATCAGCGCTGTAGCCGGTGGACCCGGCGACGCCAATGCGGAAGTAGTAGATCTCCTCGTTGTTCACCGGGCACTCGGGCGATTCGTCATGGCGGTGCGGCGGGTACGACGACCAGTTGCCGTCGGGTGTGAGCAGTTCGACACACATCAGCTTGTCGGCATCGGGCCACGTCTCGGGGCTGAGGAAGTTCGTGACCTGGCGGGTGGCCGGACCGGCGCCGCGCGTCTCGACGGGCACGCCGGCGGCGGGACCGTACCGGGCGACAAGGCGCCGCTCGCACACCGCGGTGGCGACGGCGACCTCTCCCCCGCCGGAGGCCACGAGGGTGACCACAGCATCACGCGGGCAGTAGACGAAGTCGCTGACGCGCTCGAACACCGTGCGCCGGCCGGTCAGCGTGAACGATTCGCCATCGACGTGCACGTCCACATCCACCGCCGACAACGGCAGCACGACCGCTTCGACACCGGCCAAACTGACCGACGCCTCGATGCCCGGTGCCAGGACCAGCACCCGCAGCCCGCTGTGCACCCAACCGGCGACCTCGGGGGTGAGCGAAACCAGTTCGTCGCCGACGGCGAGCGCGCCGGCAGGGTGGTGGAGCCGGCTCAAGCCGGCGACCCGGTAACGGACCCAGCGGCGGGCCCGGCGGGCGCACGGGTGGCGGCATCGTGAGCCGGACGGACGATGCGCGCGGCGCGCTCGATCGCCGCGGCGACGTCGCCGTCGGCTGGGTACAGCAGCGAGCGTCCGACGACGAGCCCCCGCACGGTGGGCACGGACATGGCGTCCTCCCATGATGCATATGTGGCTTCGGGGTCGGGGCCCGGGGCCCCGCCGAGGATCAGCGCCGGCAACGTGCTCACCGCGAGCAGCCGTCGCGGGTCGCGCCCTGCGGGCACCTTCAGCCACGTGTACGACGTAGTGTGCCCGAGGCTCGCCCCGATCGCGATGGCGCGCAGCAACCGGTCTTCGTCGTCGAGCAAGCGGGCAGTGCCAGGGGCAACGGGGCCAGTGTGGTGGTACGGCAGCGGCTCGACCATGATCGGTAACGACCGTTCGGCGCACTCGCTGACGGCGCGCGCGCATGCTTCGATCGTGGCTGCGGTGCCGGCGTCGTCGTCGGCGATGCGCAACAGAACCTTGCCGCCATCAAGCCCGCACTCGGCCAACGACTGGGCGTCGTAGGCGGTCATCCGGTCGTCGAGCTCCCAGGCTGCGCCCATGACGCCGCCGCGGTTCATCGTGCCGAATGCGAGCTTGTTGTCAAGTGCGCCAAGCAACGCGAGCTCCTCGACGACATCGGCGCTGCCGAGCACCCCGTCCACCCCGGGATGGGCAAGCGCCACGAGCAGCGACTCCAACATCCGCCGCCGATCGGCCATGACGAACGGCTCGGTGCCCACGCCGAGCATCCCCCGCGCGGTGTGGTCCGCGGCAACGATGAACAGGCGGCCGTCGGTGAGCAGTGGCCGTCGCGTCCGGCTACGTAGCGCGTCGAGCGCGGCTCCCGGTTCCGTGGAGCGTCGTTCGAGCAGCTCGGACCAACGCTGATCAGTCAGCAGCATCACCGGTTGGCTCCAGCGGCAAGTACGCGTTCGATGTCGTCGATGGTCGGCATGTCGTCGGCGCACATCAGCCGGGAAGCGACGATCGCCCCAGCGGCGTTGGCCGCGCGAGTGGCCTGCACCAGATCCCATCCGCTGAGCAGGCCGTGGCAGATCGCGCCACCGAACGCATCACCGGCCCCGAGACCGCAGACCACCTCCACCGGGTACGGTGGAACCATCTGGCGCTCGCCATCAGCGGTAGCCACGAGCACTCCCTCGCCGCCCATCTTCACGATCGCTGCGGACAG
>JAYURF010000564.1:0-3089 GCA_043756365.1 Acidimicrobiales bacterium | reverse complement strand
CGCGGTAACTGTTGCGACCGTAGGCGCTGCGTCCGGTAGGGGTGCCTTTGGGCTCGAGGAGCTCGGCAGGGATCTCGGCGAGGAAGCGACTCGGTGGGTTGAACTGCGTCGAACCGAACAGCGAGCGGCTCTGTGCGTGGGTGAGGTGCAGGCGGCGCTGGGCGCGGGTGATCCCCACATAGGCAAGCCGGCGCTCCTCCTCCAGCTCGCGTGGCTCGGTGAGGGCACGGGTGTGCGGGAACACGCCATCTTCCATGCCGAGCAGGAAAACATTGGGGAACTCAAGCCCCTTGGCCGAGTGAAGCGTCATCAACACGACGTGGTTGTCGTCGTCGAGGTCGTCGGTGTCGGCAACGAGTGACACCTGCTGCAAGAACTCGTCGACCCGGCTGAACTCGCGCGCTGCACCGACGAGCTCGCCCAGATTTTCTATCCGCCCGTTCGCCTCGACCGACGCTTCCGCTTCGAGTTCAGCCAAGTACCCGCTCATCTCCAGCGCAGTGTGCAACACGTCGGCCGGACCGACCGGCCCGCTGTCGTCGGCACCGTCTTCGGCGTCGGCGCGCGCAACCATGCCGGACAGGTCGTCGAGCAAGCGGACGAACGACTCGACGCCGCGCGCCGCCGGTCCGGTCAGCCCTGCTGCGCTGGCGTGCCGCATCGCATCGGTGAAGCTGATCGCCTCGGCTGCCGCGTACGCGTCGAGCTTGCCGACGCTGGTGTCGCCGACGCCGCGCTTGGGCGTGTTGAGCACACGCTTGACGCTCACCTCGTCGGAGGGATTGAACGCAGCGCGCAGGTAGGCAAGCGCGTCCTTCACCTCCCGCCGATCGTAGAAACGCGTACCACCGACCACCTTGTAGGGGACGCCGACACGGATCAGTTGTTCCTCAACGACGCGGGCCTGAGCGTTGGTGCGGTAGAACACGGCGATCTCACGCCATTGCTGGGCATCGTTTTCGTGCAGGGAGTGCATGGTGCGCACCACCCACGAGGCCTCGTCGTGTTCGTCGGCGGCGTGGTAGCTGACGATCCGGTCGCCCATACCGAGCTCGCTCCACAGCTCCTTCGGGCGGCGGGACGAGTTGTGAGCGATGACCGCATTGGCTGCGTCGAGGATCACTTGCGTGCTGCGATAGTTCTGATCCAACACGATCGTGGTGAGGCTGGGGAACGAATCCTCAAGCTGGTTGATGTTGCGCACGTCTGCACCACGAAACCCATATATTGATTGGTTCTCGTCGCCAACAGCGGTGATCTCGCCGCTCTCGCTGGCGAGCAGGACGGCCAACTCGTTCTGGGCCAGGTTGGTGTCTTGGTACTCGTCGATGAGGATGTGCTGAAAGCGGTTGCGGTAGCTGTGCAGCACGTCGGGGTGGGTGCGGAACAGCTCGACGGTCTTGGCCAACAGGTCGTCGAAATCCATCGCCCCGGCGCGCAGCAGGCGGGCCTGGTACTCGGTGTACACCTCGGCCTGCTTGCGCTCGAAGATGTTGTTGGCGCGCGACGTTGCCTCGGCGGGACCGATCAGCTCGTTCTTCCACAAGCTGATGATTCCGTGCACCCCGCGCGGGGTGAACCGCTTGGAATCGAGTCCGAGATCACGGATGACGTAGCCGGTGAGGCGGTTGGCGTCGGCCTGGTCGTAGATGCTGAACGAGCGCGGGTACCCGAGCCGGTCGGCGTTGGCGCGCAGGATGCGCACGCATGCGGCGTGGAACGTCGACACCCACATGCTGCGCGCGATCGGGCCGATCAGCGTGGCGACCCGGTCGCGCATCTCGCCGGCGGCTTTGTTGGTGAAGGTGATGGCCAGGATCTGCATCGGGTGCATGCCCTCGTCGATCAGGTGGGCGATCCGGTGGGTGAGCACGCGGGTCTTGCCGGAGCCGGCGCCGGCCACGACCAGCAGCGGGCCCCCGCGGTGCACCACCGCGTCGAGTTGATCGGGGTTGAGGCCGTCGAGCAGATTGATGGCAGGCGTATCGGCGCTCATGAACCGCCCATCCTACGGAAGGGGTGCCACCTGGACCTGCGAGGGGTGCGACGGACCGGCGTCAGGGGTCGAGCGAGATGATGAACGCCTGATTGGCCGGAACCCGGCCTGCTAGCACCGCACCGAACGCGTCGGTGACCGCATCGGGACCGCGGTGGACAACGACGTCGATCCACGTCGCAGCCGACGCGGTGAACAGATCCCATGCGGCGTTCACCCGCTCGTCGAACCCGCTGCCGCCCCAGTCGGCGATTCGGCGTTGCACCTGATCGGGAGCGAAGAACAGCTCCGGTGCCGGACCGGGCAAGGACAGGTCGAAGCGAACCTCGGTCCAGTGCGTGGCCCCAACCTGGCAGCTGTGCCGCAATGAGTCGCCGAAGTGGTTGTGCACCTCGGCGAGGACGTTGGCATCGCCACCCATGTCGACGAGTACGGTCGGAGTCGAAGCGTCGAGCGTCGACACCTCGCCGTAGACGACGACGCTGTCGTAGTAGCCGACCGA
Organism: Acidimicrobiales bacterium; assembly: GCA_043756365.1. GTDB lineage: Bacteria > Actinomycetota > Acidimicrobiia > Acidimicrobiales > Ilumatobacteraceae > VFMC01. The sequence continues at coordinate 591 of JAYURF010000564.1, read as the reverse complement.
GCGGACGAACTCGGCGTTACGGGCCGACGTCAGCCCAACCACGTGGACGTCGCGAGCCGACGACAGCAGTGCCGCCAGCGCGAGCGCTGTCTTGCTCGATGCACTGGCGATCACTACTGATGTCGCCCCGAACGATTCGGCCTCGGCCAGCCAATCGTCGATCAGGAACGACGTGGTGAACAACGGGCGCAGGACGGCGCGGATGTGTTCGTCGTGGGCGGATTCCCGATCGGTCAGGCGCACGTACTGGTTGTAGACCGGTGACATCGGGGCGCGGTGCGCCGCTGCGTCGGTGAACGACGTCGGAGTCACCCTGCTCGGCTCGACCAAGAGATGGGTCGACATCGGGAAGTAGCCGTAGACCCGCTCGCCATCGGCGATGCCGTCGGCACGCGACTCGACGACATCGGCGAAGCCCCACACCGGGATCCGGCCCCATCCTGGTTCGGCGGGGAAGAAGTTCCAGTACCCCATCGCCTCACCGAACACCCCGTAGGTGATGTTGTTGGCCGTCAACGCCGCGTGGTCGAGGTGCAGCACCGCCTGCCCGGCGGCGGCGGCTGGCACCGGCTCCTCGACGATTCGGTGTTG
>JAYURF010000563.1:0-3090 GCA_043756365.1 Acidimicrobiales bacterium | reverse complement strand
TCGCCGAGACGTCGCTCACCGTACCGGGGGTGCGCTACGTGATCGATGCCGGTTCGGCCCGGATCTCGCGCTACAGCCACCGGCTCAAGGTGCAGCGACTGCCGATCGAACCGGTGTCGCAAGCATCGGCCAACCAGCGCTCCGGCCGCTGCGGCCGAGTTGCCCCCGGGGTGTGCATCCGCCTGTACTCCGATGAGGATTTCGACGGACGCGAACTGTTCACCGAGCCGGAGATCCTGCGCACCAATCTGGCCTCGGTGATCCTGCAAATGACCGCGCTCGGCCTCGGCGACGTGGCCGCGTTCCCCTTCCTCGACCCGCCGGACAACCGCTCGGTCCGAGATGGCTACGCACTCCTCGAGGAGCTCGGCGCGATCGAGGCCGGGGCCCCAGACGATGCCCCTGCCACAGGCGCCAAGCGGCTCACCGCCATCGGGCATCGGCTGGCCCGCCTCCCGCTCGACCCTCGCCTCGGGCGAATGGTCCTCGAAGCCGACCGCCACGGCTGCGTGCGAGAGGTGATGGTGATCGCGGCCGCACTCTCGATCCAAGACCCTCGCGAGCGGCCGATGGAAAAACGTCAGTCCGCCGACGAGATGCATCGCCGTTTCGTCGTCGAAGGCTCCGATGTTCTGACGCTGGTGAAGCTGTGGGATCACCTCCGCGAGCAGCAGCAGGCGTTGTCGTCCAACCAGTTCCGCAAACTGTGCCGGGTCGAGTTCTTGAACTACTTGCGCGTGCGCGAGTGGCAGGACCTCTACAGCCAGATCCGTCAGGTGGCCGGCTCCCTCGACATCCGCCACGGCACCGAGGCCGGGCACCCCGACCGCGTCCACCAAGCGGTGCTGTCGGGGATGCTGTCGCACCTGGGCATGCGCGATGACCGCAACGAAGCGGGCCGTGGCGCCGCCCCCGACACGAAGCCGCCGTCCCGCTCCGACGGCCGCCGCGAGACACGGCGCGAGTACCGCGGTGCGCACGGTTCGAAGTTTGTGATCGCGCCCGGGTCGGCGCTGTCGAAGAAGAACCCGACGTGGCTGATCGCCGCCGAACTGGTGGAGACCAACCGGCTGTGGGGTCGCATGGCCGCCACGGTCCAACCCGAATGGGCCGAGCGGATCGGTGCGCACCTTGCCAAGCGCTCGTACGGTGAGCCGCGCTGGGATGCGCGCCGCGGCGCAGCAGTCACGACCGAGCGGGTGTCGTTGTACGGCTTGCCGATCGTGGCGGGCCGAGCTGTCGGCTACGACCGGGTCGACCCGGTGGAGGCACGGGCGATGTTCATCCGCCACGCGCTCGTCGAAGGCGACTGGACCACTCGCCACGCGTTCGATGCCGCCAACCGCGAGTTCCTGTCCTCGGTTCGGGCACTCGAGGGGCGGCTGCGCCGGTCCGACCTCACCGACGATGACGCCGTTTTCGGGTTCTTCGACCAACGGGTCGGTGCCGACGTGGTGTCGACGCGGCACTTCGACCAGTGGTGGAAGCAGGCGCTATCCGACCAGCCGGAGCTGTTGACGCTCACACTCATTGCACTCACCGGTAGCGCAGGTGCGGCAGGTCTGCACGAGTTCCCGACCACCTGGCGCCACGACGATCTGGACCTCGCCGTGAGCTACCGCTTCGAACCCGGCGATCCCGACGACGGTGTGACGGTGCACGTTCCCCTGGCTGCGCTGAACCGGGCGACGCAGCAGCCCTTCGACTGGCAGGTCAGCGGGCTGCGTGCCGACCTTGTCGACGAACTGATCCGCACCCTGCCGAAGAACTACCGACGCGAGATGGTGCCCCTCGCCGACTTCATCAACGCGACGAACCAACGGCTGCGCGTCACCGATGAACCGTTCACCGCTGCGGTCGCGCTGGCGCTCACCGATGCATCGGGGGTGATCATCCCGCCCGAGCTGCTCGACTTGAACCGGGTGTCTGCGCACCTGCGGATCTCGTTTGCGATCGAGGACGAACAGGGTCGGCGCCTCGCTGCCGGCAAGGACCTTGCCGTTCTCCGCCGCGGCCTCAGCGGAAACGTACGCGCCGCGATCGCCGCAGCCGTTGCGGTCGACGAACGCCAAGGCATCACCTCCTGGGACATCGGGACCTTCGCCCAAGTGGTCGAGACGTCGCGCAACGGTGTCGCGGTGAAGGGCTACCCGGCCCTCGTCGATGACGGCGACAGCGTGTCGGTGCGGGTGCTCACCAACGCCGGTTTGCAAGCCCGCGTGATGCGCGCCGGCGTACGGCGGCTGATGCAACTGGCCGTACCGGTCGGCCGCCGCGCAGCCGAGCGCGACCTCACCAACTCGTCGCGGCTGTCGATCGCCCGCAGCGGAGTCGTCCTCGACGCGCTGATCGCCGACTGCATCTCGGCCGCCGCGGATGGAGTGATGAACGCGCATGCCGAACCGGTGTGGGACGAGCCCGATTTCGCCGCACTGGTGCGGCGTGCCCGTGATGACCTCGCCGACATCACCGCTCGCTCGTTGGCCACCGCGTCGTCGGTCCTCGCGGCAGCCGCCAACGTTATGGCCAGGCTCGACCGGCTGGTCACACCAGCCGTGGCACCGTCGGTCGACGACATGCGCGAACAACTCGGCCGCCTCACCCGTCCCGGCTTCGTCACCGCCACCGGAGCTACCCGGTTGCCCGATCTGGTGCGCTACCTGCGCGCCGTCGATCACCGCATCGACAAGCTGCCAGAGGACCCTCGCCGCGACCAAGCGCGGATGGGTGACGTGCACGCGCTGGAACGCCGCTACGCGATGCTGCTGCGCCGCCTCGACCGCGGCAAGGTCACCGGTGAGGTGATCGAGCTCGGTTGGATGCTCGAGGAACTACGCGTCTCGCTGTTCGCGCAGACCGTCGGCACCCCTCGCCCAGTCAGCATCCAACGCATCGCCAAAGCCCTCGTCGGCCACGGCGCCTAGCCGAGCGGGCCGGTGCCGACCGGGCCGGTACCGACGTCGCCTAGCCGACAACGAGCGGCTGCGGCTCTGGTTGGGCGACGGATCGCCGCGCCCGCTTGAGCTTCGCTTCTGCGGCTTTGCTCCGGAACGCTCCGGCGATCCCCTCCGGGTTTTGGACGGCGGTGAA
>JAYURF010000562.1:0-3097 GCA_043756365.1 Acidimicrobiales bacterium | reverse complement strand
GCACCACCGACGTCACCCTCGACGGTCTGATGCTGTTCACCCTGCTGCTCAGTACCGTCGCGTTCACGCTGATGTACGTCTGGTACGTACTGCACCGCCAGCGGGTGTTGGCGATGAGCGACTCGCTCGACGATCGCGGCCTTGACGACGCGCTTGCGGAGCGCCGCAGCGAAGGCGCCGTGAGCTGATGGACGATCTCGGTTTCATCCTGGCCAGCTACCTCGCCACGTTCGGTTCCACCGCCGCTCTCGTGTGGTGGGTACTGCGTCGCGGCCGCTCCGTCGGCGCCCAGCTCCCCGATTCCGACAAGCCATGGCGATGAGCGACGAACCGTCGATCGATCTCCGCCCGCGCACCGCGGTGCCGAGCGCCCAACGTGTCAGGGCGCGGCGCACGAAGCGGTGGCCGGCCGTGCTGGTGCTGGTGCTGGTGCTGGCCGGCGGCGGGGTGCTCGTCACCCAGTTCCTCACCTCGGCGATCGACTACTTCTGCAACGTCGACGAGGTCGGCGTGAAAGACGGCTGCGAGGCCGGCCGTCGCCTCCGGGTGCAGGGCAACGTGCAGGAGGGAACGGTGGTCGCTGATGGAGCGTTCACCACGTTCGTGATCAGCTTCGGTGGACGCGACCTGGTGGTGCGCTACGACGGTGAGCCCGGCGGCATCTTCCAGGAATGCGTGCCAGTGGTGGTTCACGGTCGTCTCGTCACGGCGCTCGGTGCAGATGGGGCGACGACCGATGTGTTCGAAGGAGACAAGGTCGACGTGAAGCACTCGAACGAATACGAGGCCGTCAACCAGGACCGGCTCGATCAGGCGGAGACGGCGTGCTCGTTGCAGGCATGACGGGCGCCCGGTCTCTGGTGCAGCGGGCATGTCGGGCGCAGCGGATATGACCGGCGTCGCCGTGCTCGGCGGTCTCCCGAATGGTCTGCTGGGGCACTCGGCGCTGGTTGTCGGCCTGGTCGCGTCGGTGTTCGGCGCGATCGCGCTCGCCTACGGGACGATCTCGCGCGATGGCCGCCTGCTCCGGAGCGCGCCGAACTACGCATGGTTGTCGACCGGCGCAGCATTCGCCGCGATCGCGTTGATGCTCAACGCGCTGCTCACTTACGATTTCGACCTCGCGTACATCCAACAGGTCGGGTCGCGCAGCACGCCGACGCTCTACAACATCACCGCATTGTGGAGCGCGCTCGAGGGCAGCATCTTGCTGTGGTTGGCCACCCTCGCCGGTTTCACCGGGTTCATCATGCGCCGCTACCGCCGCCGCCTCGACGATCCGCTGGTGGCGTGGGCGCTCGTGGTGATGTTCGTCGTCACCGCATTCTTCTTCCTCCTCGCGCTCGGCCCGACCGATGCATTCGCCACCGGAGCACCCGGCGTCACCGATGGGCCGGGGCCGAACCCGTTGCTGCAGAACCACATCCTGGTGGTGTTCCACCCGCCGATCCTGTACCTCGGCTATGTCGGGTTCACGGTGCCGTTCGCGTTTGCGATCGCCGCGCTGATCACCGGTCGGGTCGGCGAGGGCTGGCTGATGGAGACGCGCCGTTTCGCGTTGCTCGCGTGGGGGTTCCTCACGCTCGGGATCATTCTCGGCGGCTGGTGGAGCTACGAGGTGCTTGGCTGGAGCGGGGTGTGGGCATGGGACCCGGTCGAAAACGCCAGCTTCCTGCCATGGCTGACCGGCACTGCCTACATCCACTCGGTGCTGGTGCAGGAGCGGCGGGGGATGTTGCGGGTGTGGAACCTCAGCTTGCTGATCGCCACGTTCGCGCTCACCATCCTCGGCACGTTCCTCACCCGCAGCGGAGTGATCGCCAGCGTGCACGCGTTCTCCGACGGGACGATCGGGCCGTGGTTGCTCGGCTTTTTCGGGGTGATCGTGGTGGTGTCGTTGTCGCTCATTGCGTGGCGTGGCGACCGGTTGCGTTCGCCGGGGGCGATCGATTCGCCGGTGTCGCGTGAGGGTGCGTTCCTCGCCAACAACGTGATCTTCACCCTGTTCGCATTCATCGTGTTGCTCGGCACGGTGTTCCCGCTGATCGTCGAGGCGTTGCAGGACCGCCAGATCGCGGTCGGGCAACCGTTCTTCGACCGCATGTCGATTCCGATCGGGATCGTGTTGTTGTTCCTCATGGCGATCGCCCCGGTGCTGCCGTGGCGCAAGGCCAGCGGCGAACTGCTGCGCGAGCGACTGTTCGTTCCGGCATGGGTCGGTGCGCTGGCGCTGGCGGTGAGCGTGGCCGTCGGTGCCGACAAACCGGCGTCGCTGCTCGCATTTGCGCTCGGCGGTTTCGCTGCCGGGGCGGCCGGTCGCCAACTCGTGCTGGCGACGCGCCGCCAAGGCTGGCGCGGTCTGGTCGGGCGGGCTAATGGCGGCATGGTGGTGCACCTCGGGGTGATCATGATCGCCGTCGCGCTGGCGGCATCGAACGGGTACACCCATACGGCAGAGCTCACGTTGCAACAGGGCGTTGCGCAGGTCTTCGACGGCCACAGCTTCGAGCTGCTCGAGGTGTCCGAACTGAACACGTCGCGATCCACGGGGCTGCGCGCCGAGGTGCGCATCGACGGCGGCCAGGTTCACTCGCCGGCGATCAACACCTTCACCCAGATCGGCACGAGCATCGGCACACCCAGCGTGCAAAGCGGCTTGCTGCGCGACATCTATCTCACGCTCGAATCTGCCGACGGCGTCGGGGCGACCGAGGCACAGATCAAGGTCTTCATCAAGCCGCTCGTGGTGTGGCTGTGGATCGGCGGGGCGATGATGGCCGGCGGCACCGTCCTGGCCGCCTTCCCCGGCCGCCGCCGCCGCCCCACCGCTGCGGTGTCGGCGGCAATCCCCGACCGGCGCAGCGCAGCGGCACCCCCTGCCGCAATCCCCGCCTCTGCGCCCGCCCCGGAGCCGGAGCTGGCCTCGGAGCCGGCGGTGTCCATGCTCGGGGTGACTGATCGTGGCTGAGCAACGCGGCAGGGTTGCCCCGTTCGTCGTGCTCGCCGTTGCGGTGGTGGTCGCGGCGTTGTTCGTCGTGCTTGCCAGCAGCGATACGAGTGGATCGGACAAGATCGATTCCGCCCTGATCGGCCGTCC
>JAYURF010000561.1:0-3105 GCA_043756365.1 Acidimicrobiales bacterium | reverse complement strand
TGCGGGGACCGGGCTGCAGTGTCGGTTCGCGCCGCCACCAGTGTCCGTGCCGCCCATCGTTGCAACGCCCTCGAAGAACCGCACACGGGCCTCGACGTTGCCGACGGGTTCGTTGCGTTGATCTTGCGCCCGTTCGAGCTCGTCACCCTCCGCCTCACCACCTGATCCCCGGATCGGCCACTCGTTGCTGTCGTCGGGGTCAGGACAGACCGAGGTGGCGCATGGCGACGGCGGCGTAGATGGCGGCACCGTCGACCATTGCCGGCTCGTCGAAATACACCTTGGTGGAGTGATTGGGTGCGGCCGTTGCAAGGTTGTGATCGAGGGGGGTGCCCCCGAGGAACATCATGGTTCCGGGTAGCCGTTCGATGACGTAGCTGAAATCCTCGGCGCCCATGATCGGATGCGGAAGCGTGACCACCTTGTCGGCACCGATCACATCGCGGGCGACACCCATGCTGAAGTCGGTGAAGGATGCCCCGTTGACGGTGACCGGATAGCCGAGCTCCACCTCCACCTCCACCGCGGCCTCGTGTGCCGCTGCGACCCCCTCGGCCACGCGGCGGATGCCATCGTGTACGCGCATCCGGGTGCGTTCGCTCACGGCGCGAACGGTGCCGAGGATCTCCGCCGACTCGGGGATCACGTTGCTCGTGGTGCCGGCCACGATCTTCGACACGGTCACGATCGATGGATCGAACACGTCGATGCGTCGCGTGACCATCATCTGCAGGGCCTGCACGATCTCGCACGCGACCGGGATCGGATCGAGGGCGCGGTGAGGCTCGCTGGCATGCCCGCCGCGGCCGATCACCTTGATCCGCATCGTGTCGCTCGACGCCATCAGCGGACCGGGACGCGAGGCGACGTATCCGACCGGGCTGGCCGAGGTGATGTGCATCGCGAACGCTCCGGTCACGGGGGAATCGCTGCCATCGAGCGCGTGTGGCGACACGTCGAGCAGGCCTTCATCGAGCATGAACCGGGCACCATGGTGACCCTCCTCGCCCGGCTGGAACATGAACAGCACGCGGCCTGGAAGCTGCTCGCGACGGGCGCTCAGCAGCCGCGCCGCGCCGACCAGCATCGCAGTGTGCGTGTCGTGACCGCAGGCGTGCATCGCGTCGTCGACCTTGGACGAGAACTCCAGTCCGGTGTCCTCGGGCATTGGCAACGCATCCATGTCACCGCGCAACAACACCGTCGGCCCGGGCTTGCCGCCGGTCAACATGGCCGCGATTCCGCTCGTGGTTTCGTGCAAGGTCAGCCCCAGCGGTAGCCCGACGAGTGCTTCGAGCACCGCGTCGCGGGTGATCGGTAGGTCGTTCCCAACCTCTGGCCACTGGTGCAGGGTTCGCCGCAACGCGACCATGTCGCCGAGCAGGTCGCGGGCTTCGTCGAGCAGGGTTTCGGTGGTCATCGCCGAATGCTAGCGAGGCTCCCGGAACCATGTTTCGTGCGACACTGCGACGATGGACGGGACCGGCGAACGGGGCGGCGAGTTGGGCGACGAACTGGTCGATGTGGTCGATGGCGACGACGTCGTGGTCGCCACGGTCACCCGGCACGAGATGCGCGCCAACAGGTTGCGCCACCGGGCCGTGTTCATCGCTGTCGTTCACCCCGACGGCCGATTGCTGGCGCATCGCCGTAGCGGGATCAAGGATCTGTGGCCGGGATGGTGGGACATCGCTGTCGGCGGCGTCGTCGCAGCCGGCGAGACCTATCGCTCCGCGGCGCAACGCGAACTGGCCGAGGAGGTCGGGGTCACGGATGTGGATCTTGTCGAGATCGGCAGGGGATCCTTCGCCGACTCTGACGTCGACCTGCTCGGGCGTTGCTACCGCGTGACCCATCCGGGGCCGTTCGAGTTTGCCGATGGCGAAGTGGTCGAGGCCCGTTGGCTCACTCCTCGCGCCCTCGATTCCTTGCGCTCCACCGAGTCGTTCGTCCCCGACTCGCTCGACGTGATGCTGCCGTTGCTGCGCGAGCCACTCGATTTCCGTTCACTCGACCACGCCGCTCCTCAGTGACCACTGCCGCGGCACTGCGGCCCGTCACAAGGAGATCAACCCATGACCATGTTCGGCGCCAACCCGGAACAACTCGATGCGCTCGGCCGCAGCCTGCAACGCCAGATCGACAGCGTGAACGCGATCACTGCGACCGTGACGTCGGCGCTTGGTGGAACCACGTGGGTGGGCCCTGCTCGCGACCAGTTCGAAAGTGACTGGAACACCACCTTCCGGACCGCACTCGACAGGTTGAACCAAGCCTTCGAGGCTGCCGGTATGGACTGTGTCAACCGCTCGACCGATCTCCAGCGGGTGATGGGAGCACGCTGACCACGTTCCCTGATCTCGCTGGCGGCCGGGCCGCCGGTTGAGCTGGCGACCGCCCCGCTGGCCCAACCGGTGGCCCTCCGGCGGGGGGTACGCTGGACGGGTGCTGACGCTCGAGTTCACCATCGAACCCTTCGTCGAGGGCCACCCTGGGCCACATGTTTTGCAGGCTGTAGCCGCAGCGGAAGCCTTCGGGGTGAGCGTGGATTTCGGCCCGTTCGGGAGTTCGTGCACAGTCCCGATCGGCCAAGCCGGCCACGTCGCCCAGGCCATCATCACCGCAGCGTTCGCGAACGGTGCCACCCACGTTTCGCTGTCCGCCGACAGCGCCGACGGGCACCGTGGGTGAACACCGGGTGAGCGAGCCAGTGGTCAACACCAAGCTGCCCCGGCACCCGCTGGTGCTGGCGATGAAGCCGATCATCGAATCGCTTGGTGCGTCGCTGGTGCCGCTCGGGCTCCGTGAACCAGGCGATCTTCCCCTGAAGTGGGAAGGTGCCGAGGTTGCCGTGGTGAGGATGGCCCCGCTCCACGGTGCGCTCGACCGGCTGATCGAAGGTATCGAGCGTGAGTTCGGGACCCGCCTGCCGCTGTTGGCCCGTGAGGAGAAACAGCGCGCCATCCGCCTGCTCGACGAGCGGGGTGCGTTCACGTTGCGGCGCGCAGTCGAAGATGTCGCCGACGCAATGGGTGTCAGCCGGATCACCGTGTACAACTATCTCAACGCGCTGCACCGGCAGCCCTGACCGCCCAATCCTCCTCC
>JAYURF010000560.1:0-3106 GCA_043756365.1 Acidimicrobiales bacterium | reverse complement strand
CGGTGACGGTCCAGCTGCCGTTCGAACGAAGCAGTGCGGCGAGATCGGCGGGGCCCTTGTGGGCCGATGCCGCAGCCAATTGCTTGCTGACCTCGGTTCCGTAATCGGGACGTTCGACCGAACGGAACACGCCGAACGGTGTGGGCGAATGATCGTCGTTACTCAACCGCGCCAGAGCGAACGCAAGGCTGGGATCAGCGCGGTGAGCGTCGTGCACCAACAACGCGTCGAGTCCGACATCGGCCACGTCGACGAGGCGCAACTGACCATCGGACCCCATCACCACACCCCGTGAACCGTCGGCCCCGAACCGGATCGGCTGACCATGGTGGAGGTCGATCAACATCTCTGCTCGCTTCTCCCGACCGGTGATCTCGTCGAAAGCACCGTCGTTGAACACGTTGCAGTTCTGGAGGATCTCGACGAACGACGCACCGCGGTGGGCGTGGGCCGCACGGAACACCTCGGTCATGTGCTTGCGGTCGAGGTCGTGAGTGCGGGCCACGAAGCTGGCTTCGGCACCGAGCGCGACGGCGAGCGGATTGAACGGCGTGTCGATACTGCCGAGCGGAGTGCTCTTGGTCACCTTGCCAAGCTCGGACGTCGGCGAGTACTGGCCCTTGGTGAGGCCATAGATGCGGTTGTTGAACAACAGGATCGTCAGGTTCACGTTGCGCCGCAGGGCATGGATCAGGTGGTTACCGCCGATCGATAACCCGTCACCGTCGCCGGTGATCACCCAGACGTCGAGATCGGGCCGCGCCACCGCGACCCCCGTCGCGATCGCCGGGGCCCGGCCGTGGATGCTGTGCACGCCGTAGGTGTTCATGTAGTACGGGAACCGACTGGAACAACCGATGCCGCTGACGAACACGGTGTCTTCCGGGTTCACGCCGAGGTCGGGCATCAACTGCTGCACTGCGAGGAGGATGCCGTAGTCGCCGCACCCCGGGCACCATCGCACCTCCTGGTCGCTGGTCCAGTCCTTCTTCGTGGTGAGATTGACGGCGGTGTCGCTCATGCTGTGACTCCTGTGGTGCTCGTGGAAATCGTCGCGGTGCCGACCCACTCGAGCGCTTCTTCGATGACGACTTCGATCTCGATAGCGGTGAACGGCAGGCCCTGCACCTTGCTCAGCGGCTGCGCGTCGATGAGGTACTCGGAGCGGATGAGGCGGCACAGTTGGCCGAGGTTCAGCTCGGGAACGATCACCCGGGCGAATCCACCGAGAACCTCGCCGAGGTTACGCGGCAACGGGTTGAGGTGCGTGAGGTGCACCCACGCGACCTTGGCGCCGCGTCGGCGGGTGCGTTGCACAGCCGCGTCGATCGCCGCCCAGGTGGAGCCCCAGCCGAGTACGCACACGTCGGCGTCAATGTCGCCGACCACCTCGACCAGGGGAATGTCATTGGCGATGCCGGCGATCTTGGCGGCGCGAAGATGGACCATCCGCTCGTGGTTCTCGGGCGTGTAGTTGATGTTGCCGCTGCCGTCTTCTTTCTCGAGGCCGCCTACTCGGTGCATCAAACCGGGCGTGCCAGGGATCGCCCACGGGCGGGCCAGCGTGACCGGGTCGCGCACATACGGCCAGTACTCGGTGACACCATCGGCGCGGGTGTGGTTGTGCTCGGTGGCGAACTGGGTGGAGATGTCGGGCAACGTCGATACGTCGGGCAGCCTCCACGGTTCGGACCCGTTGGCCAAGTAGCCGTCCGAGAGCAAGATCACCGGGGTGCGGTACTTGATCGCGATACGGGCCGCCTCAATCGCGGCGAAGAAGCAGTGCGCCGGGCTGTAGGACGCGATGACCGGCAGCGGTGCCTCACCATGGCGGCCGTACAGGGCGATGTTCAGGTCGGCCGCTTCGGTCTTGGTCGGCAACCCGGTGGAGGGTCCACCGCGCTGGATGTCGATCAGGATCAGCGGCAGCTCCAACGACACGGCCAGGCTGGTGGCTTCGCTCTTCAACGCGACACCGGGACCGGAGGTGGTGGTGATGCCCAGATGACCGGAGAAGGCCGCGCCGATCGCCAGCGCAATTGCGGCGATCTCGTCTTCGGCCTGCACCGTACGCACACCGAAGTGCTTGTGCTTGGACAGTTCGTGGAGAATGTCTGATGCCGGCGTGATCGGGTACGAGCCGAGCGTCACCGGCAACCGGGCGAGTTGTCCAGCGGCCACGAGACCCCACGACAACGCCATGTTGCCGGTGATGGTGGTGTATTCGCCGGCGGGAAGCTGTGCCGGGCGCACCTCGTAGCGGTGGCCGAACTCCTCGGTGGTCTCGCCATAGTGAAACCCGGCCAGGAACGCGGCGCGGTTCGACGCCTGCACCATCGGGACCTTGGCGAACCGCTCATCGATCCAGTCGAGCGTCGGCTCGGTGGGGCGCGAGTACATGAAGCTCACCAGACCCAGCGCGAAGAAGTTCTTCGAACGGTCGGCGTCGCGAGGCTTCACCCCGAGCGGGATCGCCGCGTCCTTGGTGAGCGTGGTCATCGGCACGGTGATCAGGCGGTAGTTGGCGAGCGACTTGTCGTCGAGTGGGTTGTTCTCGTAGCCGGCTTTGGCCAGGTTGCGCTCGTCGAAGGTGTCGCTGTTGACGATCAGCGTGCCGCCCTTTTCGAGCCGGTTCAGGTCGGCGCGCAGTGCTGCCGGGTTCATTGCCACCAGCACGCTCGGCGCGTCGCCAGGCGTGGTGATGTCGTGGTCGGAGATGTGTACCTGGAAACTGGAAACGCCATGCACGGTTCCGGCTGGGGCACGGATCTCGGCCGGGTACTCCGGAAGCGTGCTCAAGTCGTTGCCGAACATCGCACTGACTGATGTGAACCGGTCGCCGGTGAGCTGCATCCCGTCGCCGGAATCACCGGCGAATCGGATGACGATGCGGTTGAGTGTCTCCACTTCGTCGGCGCCGTCCGGTCGCTCGACTGTGTCGGTCATGCCCGTGCCTCCCCAAAGAAAACCTGGTCATTCACGGCGAGCGACACCATTCGACGCCCGTCGTTGGCAACGTATCACCACCCGTCCCTGCGAACCGGACACCAAGGCGCACCCATCCAATGTTCCGCCAAGAGTCCATCGGGGGTGGCAAGGTGTGGTG
>JAYURF010000559.1:0-3119 GCA_043756365.1 Acidimicrobiales bacterium | reverse complement strand
GTCCACGTGGGCCTGTCCGTCGGCCGATGACTGCTCGCGGGTGTAGCCCCACTGGTCGAAGTAGGTGATCTCGTGCGCCGGTCGTCGCCGGGCCGGTTTGAACTCGGAGCCCACGGTGTGCGCCACCGGGAGCAGCACCACCTGGGTCACGCCGTCGGGGATGCCGACAAGCGCGGCAACCTCGTCGGAGCGGTTGAGATGCAGCGTCGTCCACGCTGTGCCCAGACCCCGCGTTCGGGCGGCGAGGCAGAAGCTCCAAGCAGCCTGGAGCACCGAGTCGAACAAGCCAGGCTTGCCCGACCCGTCGTGGTGGCCCCAGATGCACGCGATCACGATCGCTGGCACGTCAGCCAGCCGACGGGCCAGATATGCGCCAGATGCCACCACCCGTTCGCTGGTGTGCCCGGTGCCATCCAATCGACCGGCGAGGTCGATGATCCCCTGACCGCCGGCGTCGCGGTACAGGTCGGCGAGACGCTCCTTGGTGGCCGGGTCGCGCACAACCATCCACCGCCGACTGGAGATGTTGCCACCGGTGGGCGCCTGTTCGGCGAGGTCGATGCACTCGAACAGCAGCGTGTCGTCAACCGGTCGTGAGAGGTCGAGCCGGGTGCGCACCGACCGGGTGGTCCGCAGCACCCTGTCGACCTGCGCGGTGTCGTGGTCCATCAAGCGCCGTGCCCGGCTGCCATCGCCTCGAGTGTGAACGCGTGGAAGCGTGCCGTGTCGAAGCCGACGACGAGACGGGCTTCCGTCTCGATGATCACGCGGTGTGGCGAGTCGAGGAACTTGGTGAAGCTCTGCCGATACGGATCGTCGGGGTTCTGATCCAGCCGCGACAAAGTCGGGTAGAACCACCCCTTCAACTCGTCGAAATCGGCGTCGCCCGGGGCGTGGACGATCGAGTTACCCTTGTAGGAGGCCGTCTTGCCTCCACGGTTGATGACGATTCCGGATTGCGGACGTCGACGCAGAGCCGGCACGCGCTTGCGACGTTCGGCGCACGTGGTCCAGAACTTTCCAACTCGGTAGACGTACGCCACGACGACACCCACCGGGAATCCGTCTTGGGTCGTCCATGAAAAGATGCACTCGCCGCCGCCGCCGACGAGCTCGTCGAGTTCGTCCTCATCGAGCCGCATGGTGGTGAGGTCCTCGTAGTCGATGGATTCGTCGTCGGCCATGGTCGTCGCTCCTCGGTTGTTCGGTCAACCCCGACTGTTGCATCTGCGCTCGCCGCGCGACGATCCGTCCTTCGCCGACGTTCGAGCGGCGCATGCGGTCCGGGCGCGGTGAAGGCCTCGCCGAAGCCGCCGAGCCGCCGAGCCGCCCGAGGATCTGCGCGACACCGATCATCACGATCGTGATCCACATCGACGTGTGCGGAGTGAGCACCATCAGGGCGGATACAACAGCGAACCATGCGTTCGACGTCGACAGCCTTGAGGCAGGTTCGGGGCTGGCAGGATTGCGCGGTGACTGGTAACGGACTTGACGACATCACTTCGCTTGCGGAGATCACTGCGCTCGCGTCGGCGGCGCTGACCGACTGCGGGGCCGCTCCGCTTGCACCGGGCGGCAGCATCCCGGCGCGGACCCCGATCACCGGGGACGTGTTGGGTGCAGTCCCAGCCGGCGGGCCGGATGTCGACCGGGCTGTTGCACGCGCCGCGGACGCGTTCGGTCGGTGGCGGACGGTGCCGGCGCCGCAACGTGGTGAGTTGATCCGCCACTTCGGCGCACTGTTGCGGGCGAACAAAGTGGCGCTGGCCCGACTCGTACAGGTGGAGGTCGGCAAGATCGAAAGTGAGGCACTCGGCGAGGTGCAGGAGATGATCGACATCTGCGACTTCGCTGTCGGGCTGAGCCGCCAACTGCACGGTCTTACGATCGCATCCGAACGTCCCGGTCACCGGCTCATGGAGCAATGGCATCCGCTCGGGCCGGTGGTGGTGATCAGCGCATTCAACTTTCCGGTGGCGGTCTGGTCGTGGAACGCGGCACTGGCGATCGTGTGCGGCAACCCGGTCATCTGGAAACCGAGCGAGCTCACCCCGCTCACTGCACTGGCCACTCAAGCCCTGTTTCGACAGGCGATCGGCCGCACGGATGCGCCGGAGCACCTGAGCCAGGTGGTGTTCGGCGACGCCGCCGACGGGGCAGCCCTCGCCGCACACCCGGGCGTCGCCGTGCTGAGCGCGACCGGCTCGACGGCGATGGGCGCGCAGGTCGCACCGGTGGTTGCCGCGCGGTTCGGTCGCTGCATCCTCGAACTCGGTGGCAACAACGCGGCCATCGTCGCCCCGTCGGCCGACCTCGAACTCGCGGTGCGCGGCATCACCTTCGCTGCGGCCGGGACCGCGGGGCAGCGCTGCACCTCGCTTCGGCGTCTGATCGTGCACCGCTCGGTCCACGACCAAGTGGTCGCGCGCGTCGCGACAGCGTTCGCGTCGCTCCCCGTCGGCGACCCGCTCCGCGCCGACACCCTCGTCGGCCCACTGGTCACGATGGCGTCGTTCGACCGGATGGCCACCGCGCTGCACACCGCCGTCGGTGATGGCGGCACCGTGATCGCCGGCGGTGAGCGACGCCTCGCGATGGCGGCACCGGACGCGGCATACGTTGCCCCGACGCTCGTGACGATGCCCGGCCAAACAGCCATCGTTGCCACCGAAACCTTCGCACCGGTGTTGTACGTGATGACCTACGACGATCTCGACGAGGCGATTGCTCTACAGAACGCGGTGGTGCAGGGTTTGGCCAGCAGCATCTTCACCACCGACCTACGCGAGGCAGAGCGGTTCTGCTCCGCCGACGGCAGCGACTGCGGCATTGCCAACGTCAACATCGGCCCGTCAGGAGCCGAGATCGGTGGGGCTTTCGGTGGCGAAAAGAGCACCGGCGGCGGACGCGAAAGCGGCAGCGACGCCTGGAAGGGCTACATGCGCCGGGCGACGAACACCATCAACTACTCCAACGATCTCCCCCTTGCCCAAGGCGTCGAATTCGGCTGACCACCCCCCGTCATCCGAGTCCCCGCGCGTCGTCCGAGTCCCTGCGCGTCGTCCGAGTCCCTGCGCGTCGTCCGAGTCCCCAGGTGGGGGTCCGAGTGTTGAGCG
>JAYURF010000558.1:0-3121 GCA_043756365.1 Acidimicrobiales bacterium | reverse complement strand
CCGGCGTGCCCTTGCGGACCGCCTGAGCGAGTTCACCGACTTCCTCGGCCAGCCACGCCACACTCGAGGGCACCCCGCGGGCGCGATCTCGCTCGCCGAAGGTCCGTTCGATCACGTCTTGCAGATGGGCGATGTCCACGGCCGCGCAGCGTACCGGCAGCGTCCAAACGATGACCGCGGATTCTGTCGCGCTCCCGGGGTGAAGGTCACACGCCGCCGTCACCGGCGGCACCAGCGGGGGGTATGGTTCGCCCACGGCTTCTGGGCCGTCGCGACGAAAGGGGTTCGACATGTCTGTTCTCAACGAAGTGCTTGCGGCGAACGAGAAGTACGCAGCCGAGTTCGGGGCGAAGTCGCAGCTGGCCCTGCCGCCGGCGCGCCAGTTCGCCATCCTCACGTGCATGGATGCCCGCCTCGATCCGGCGAAATACGCCGGGCTGAGCGAGGGTGACGCTCATGTGATCCGCAATGCCGGCGGGCGAGCGAGTGACGACGCGATCCGGTCGCTGGTCATTTCGTACAAGTTGCTCGGGACCAAGGAGTGGTTCGTCATCCACCACACCAACTGCGGGATGGAGTTCTTCAGCGACGACGTGATGCGCGGTCTGCTGTCGAGCAGCCTCGAGACCGCAGCGCTCGGCGATCACGGTTTCTACGACGTGGGCACCGGACCAGGTTCGGCCGAGGGTGCGTACATCGATTGGCTGACGATACCCAATCAGGAACAGAGCGTCGTCGACGACGTGGTCCGAATCCGTTGTCACCCGCTCGTGCCGAGCAGCATCGCCATCTTCGGCTACGTCTACGACGTGACGTCCGGCCGCATGATCGAAGTTCCGGCCGCCACCACAGCAGGCGCGACCGCCTGAGATCGGCCGGTCGGCAGATCCGGCCGGTCAGATCACTTCGATCGCGCACCGCGCGCCGGGGGCGTTCGCCAGCCGGACATCGGCAGTGAGCAGTGGGCAGCCGAGCGCCTCGGCGAGCGCGACGTAGCACGCGTCGTACGGCGAGACGTTGTCCCGGAGTTGCCATGCGCGCCGCAACACATGCGCCGACGGGTAGATGGAGACCGGAAGGTCGATCAGGTCCTCGACGGCCCGCTCGGATTGCGCCGCCGAGAGCGCGCCTGTGCGGAGGTGGCGGCAGATGACCGACATCACCTCGATCCGCAGGAGATCCGGGCCAGCAATCGTTTCACCGTGGAGTCTGGCGCGGAACGTCTCCCCATCGGGCCCGCCGTCGGCGATCACGGGAGCGATCACCGATGCGTCAACAACGAGCACGTTCAGCTTCGATCGCGGCGACGACTCCGCTGCGATGGACGCTGCCCTTGGCTCGGCCCTCGATACGGTCGAGCATCTCGTCCAGTGTCGGCGTTGCCGCGATCGCCTCGAGTTGTGCGGACAGGAACTGCTGTAATGACTGACCAGCGGTTCCGGCTCGGCGAACAAGCGCCTCGTGGACCTCGGCGGGCACGTCTCGGATCTGCACGTTCGGCATGCATGCAATCTACATGCACACCTGCCTGTCGTTCAACCGGTGATTCCTGATTGGTCGGGGTGGGGAGATTTGAACTCCCGGCCTCCACGTCCCGAACGTGGCGCGCTAACCAAGCTGCGCTACACCCCGTAAGTGCAGTCGTGGACTCTATCCGGCCGCGACTGGTTCTTCCTCAGCCGGTTCGCTGGATGCGTCTTCGGCGACCGGCTCGGGTTTCGGGGCGAGGATGTCGGCGACTGCGCGTTGCAGGGTGAGCGCGTCGAGGGGCTTGATCACCCAGCCGTCGGCGGCGCTGCGCTTGGCGAGGTGGAGGTCGGCGCGCCGGTCGAGCAGCATCAGGATCGGTACGTAGGGCAACAAACCGGAGCTCTCGTCGAGCCGCAGCGACATCGTGGTGGCCATGCCGCCCATCGACCCGATCTGCAGGTCGAAGATGGCGATGTCGGGTGTCCTGGCTTTGACCACGCCGGCGACGTCGCGCCCGTTGCGGCACACGGTGAACGACGTGTCGGGGCCCGAGAGGGCGGCGACGATGTCGTCGAGAACGAAATCGGCGTCGGTAGCTACCAGGATGTGCACAACCTGCAGGCTATCCCGCAGGGGTCGTCGTGCCGAAGAGCAACCGGCGGATCTGCTCCAGCGCCTCCAGATCGTGAACGTCGTCGCCGAGCAGCGGCACCCAGGCCATCGGAGCTGCGCCGAGTTGCTCGACGAGTGGCTGCACCTGGGCGCGCTCGGCCTCTGCAAGTGCGGTCAGCTCGTCGAGGTTGGCCCACAGCGCCGCATCGGCTTTCCGCCGGCCGACGCGCGGCCGAGCAAACAGCGGCGTGCTGCGGTTCACGATGAGCGCATCGACGGCCAGCGACGACTCGCCTAGGCGAGCGGCGAAGAACGCTGCTTCGTCGAGGGTGTCACGCTTGGGGGAGGCGACCAGCACGAACCGTGACTGGTCCGATCTCAGCAGCGCGGTGACGGCGATGGCCCGGTCGTGAAAGCCGGATTCCATCCCTTCGAACGCTTGGAAGAAGTCGATGGCGTCGGCGAGCACATCGCCTCCGACCACCTTGCCGATCGAGCGCAGCACCGGTTGTGCGGCGACGTTCAGGAACCGCAGCCCTCGCCGGGCGGGCACCATCATCAGCTTGAAGACGGCATGATCGAGGAACCGGGCGAGGGTGCCTGGTGCATCGATGAAGTCGAGCGCGTGCCGGCTCGGGGGGGTATCGACGACCACCACATCGA
Organism: Acidimicrobiales bacterium; assembly: GCA_043756365.1. Taxonomy (GTDB): domain Bacteria; phylum Actinomycetota; class Acidimicrobiia; order Acidimicrobiales; family Ilumatobacteraceae; genus VFMC01. The sequence goes on along the minus strand of JAYURF010000558.1, from coordinate 376 downwards.
AGCGCGGATCGTCGTGCAGGGCATACAGCCGCTCGGCAGCCATGTACTCCTGCGTGCCGCTCAAGGCCCCGGCGATGTTGCGGTAGAAGCGGTTCGACAGGATCCGCTCAGCCCGCTCCGGTGACGGTGCGGTCTGGCGCACCAGCATGTCGAAGGTAGCCGCCGGATCGAGCATCGCCGCCCATAGCTCGCCCGAACTGGACTGATCGCGGGGCAGGTCGCCGGGATTGGTTGTGATGCGGACCGGTTCGTTGCCGAGCCCGCCGGTCACGCCGAGTGCGTCGGCAAGCCGTTTGGCCGGATCGATGGTGATCACCACCACCCGGCGTCCCGCCCCGGCCAGCTCGAGGCCGACGATCGCAGCGATGGTGGTCTT
>JAYURF010000557.1:0-3121 GCA_043756365.1 Acidimicrobiales bacterium | reverse complement strand
CACCAACGGCAGCACCATCGTCGCCGGGCTCTCGTGCGGCTTGAAGTCACCGCGGGCACCGTGGTCATCGGCGTGATCGGCCCAGCGGGCCTTGCCGTAGAACACCATGATCACCTGGCGGGTCATGTAATAGGCGGTGAGGATCGCCGTGACGAGCCCGACCACGTACAGCACGGGGCTCTTGGCGAATGCGAACAGCAGTATCTCGTCCTTGCTCCAGAACCCGGCGAACGGTGGCACACCGGCGATCGCCAGCCAGCCGATGATGAACGTGAACGCGGTGATCGGCATCAGCTTGCGCAGGGCACCCATGCGGCGCATGTCCTGTTCGTGGTGCATCCCATGGATGACCGATCCAGAGCCGAGGAACAACAGTGCCTTGAAGAACGCGTGGGTGACCATGTGGAAGATCGCCGCGACGTACGCACCCGAGCCGATGGCCAGGAACATGTAGCCGAGTTGGCTGATGGTGGAGTAGGCGAGCACCTTCTTGATGTCGTTCTGGGCCACGGCGATGGTGGCCGCAAACAGAGCGGTGGCACAGCCGATGATCGCGATCAGCGTGGGGACCCACGTGAACGACGCGTGGATCACCGGGTTGACCCGCGTCATCAAGAACACCCCGGCGGTCACCATTGTCGCCGCGTGGATGAGCGCGCTGACCGGGGTGGGTCCCTCCATCGCGTCGGGAAGCCACAGGTACAGCGGGAGCTGCGCGCTCTTGCCGCATGCACCGATGAACAGCATCACTGCGATCGCGGTCGCGGTGCTCTGCGCGAGCGCACCGGATTCCGCTGCAGCGTTGATACCGCTATAGCTGAGGGTGCCGACCGCCTGGAACGCAAGGAACATGGCGATCATCACACCCCAGTCGCCGACGCGGTTGGTGACGAACGCCTTCTTGCCGGCGGTGGCCGCACTCTCGCGCTCGTGCCAGAACGAGATCAGCAGATACGAGCACGTGCCGACACCCTCCCAGCCGAGGAACGTGACAAGCAGGTTCTCGCCGAGCACGAGCATCAACATGCTGAACGCGAACAGGTTGAGGTACAGGAAGAACTTGGAAAAGCGCGGGTCGCCGTGCATGTACCCGACCGAGTACAGATGGATCAGGGTGCCGATGCCGGTGACGAACAAGCACATCGTGATGCTCAGCGGGTCGGCCAGGAACGCCAGGTCTACCTGCAGCGATCCGACAGGCACCCAACTGAACAGGGTGGAAACGTGGCGGCGTTCCTCGGCCGTTTTCGACAGCAGGTCGAAGAACACGCCGACCGTGACCGCAAACGCAGCAGCGACCATGGTGGTGGCGAGGTACCCCGATCGTGGTTCGCCCAGCTTGCGCCCGAACAGCAACACGATCAGGAAACCGGCGAGCGGAAGCGCGGGGATGAGCCAGACGGCGTCGACCATTGGATCAGCCCTTCAGTTCCGACATGTCGTCGGCCGTTGCGTTCGGTCGTCGTCGAAGGATCGCCACGATGATGCCGAGGCCGACGACCACCTCGGCAGCGGCGACGACCATCACGAAGAACACGGTGGTCTGGCCACCGATGTCGCCGAGGTTGCGAGCCAGCGCGACGAAGCTCAAGTTGACCGCGTTGAGCATCAGTTCGATGCACATGAACATCACCAGCGGGTTGCGCCGCACCATCACTCCAACGGTGCCGATGCTGAACACCATCGCGGCGAGCACCAGGTACCACGTCGTGGTCGGTTGCGCGAGAGCGATCACTTGCCCGCCTCCACGTTGCCCGTACCCAAGTTGCCCGTACCCGAGTTGCCTGAATCCAAGTTGCCTGAATCCAAGTTGCCGGCGTCCAGTCGGGCCGGGCGGCGCGACAACATCACCGTGCCAACGACTGCAATCACCAGCAGCACCGAGACCAACTCGAACGCGAACACGTAATCACTGAACAAGCTGCGCGCAATCTGGCGTACGTTGCTGTCGTGGTCGCCGGTGACGGTGGCGTCGTCGAGCCCCGCCCCGGTGGAGGACTGCACCGCCGAGCGGGCCTGCACGATGGCCGCGATGAGGATGCCCGCGAGGCTGCCGCCGACGATCACCGCCAAGGGGCGCTGGACCGGGATCGGCTCGATCCGCAGGTTCTCGGAGCGATCGACTCCGAGCAGCATGATCACGAACAAGAACAGCACCACGATCGCCCCGGCGTAGACGATCACCTGGACTGCGGCGAGGAAGTGCGCCTCGAGCGAGACGAACATCACGGCCACGCCAAACAGCGTGAGCACGAGGCTGAGCGCAGCGTGCACCGGGTTGTTGCGCACGAGCACACCGACGGCGCCGGCCAGGATCATCGCCGACGCGCAGATGAAGACGAACAGCTCCATCAGTGATGCGCCTCGCCACCACGCGAGATGGTCTTCACGGTCTTGACGCCGGCATCGGCTGCCGGCTGGTCGGCGGTTGCCTGATCGGCCTCGGGGGCGCGGACCCCGTAGCCGAGTTCGTTGCTCCAACCGATCTCGCCGACGAAGTCGGAATCGCCCGACGGCGACGTCGCCCGCATCCAGCCGCTCGTGAACTCGTCTTCACCGTCACGCCAGTCCTCCCAGGCGAGCCGCTTGGCCTTGCCCGAATCATCGACGACGAGTTCATCCTTGGTGTAGATCGCGTCTTTGCGGTTGGTGAAACTGAACTCGAACAACTTCGATTCGGTGATCGCTTCGGTGGGGCAAGCCTCCACACAGAGGTCGCAGTGGATGCAGCGCAGGTAGTTGATCTCGTAGACGAATCCGAACCGCTCGCCGGGCGAGGTGGGGTTCTCGGGGTCGTTATCGGCGCCGCGTACGTAGATGCAGTTGGCCGGACACACGCCGGCGCACAGCTCGCAGCCGATGCACTTCTCCATGCCGTCCTCGTACCGGTTGAGCACATGGCGGCCATGCAACCGTTCCGGCTTGGGGATCTTTTCGTCGCGGTTCTCGGCGTGACCCTTCTTGATCTCACGACCGCCCGAGTACGAAGTAGTGACGCGCTTGCCGCCGAGCAGGCGGTGTTGGCGCATGGTGACGGCGAATCCGTCGAAGTAGCCCATTAGAACATCGCTCCTTCTCGTTGACGGTTCTTGGTGCTCACTCGTGACGCGGCCATCAGCAA
>JAYURF010000556.1:0-3122 GCA_043756365.1 Acidimicrobiales bacterium | reverse complement strand
GAACCGGAACGGGACCGGGCACGATGCCCGGTCCCGCTCACAGTAGATGCGTTTCGCACTCCGATCATCAAGCGATCGTCGGAGTGCTTCGTTCAGTTCGTGCTCAGGCCTCGGCCGGATCGGTCGGCACCGTGATGGTGCCGGCGACGATCTGCGCCTTGATCTCGTCGAGCTGCGCAGCAATGTCATCGAGGAACCCGCCGGAGGTCGAGTATCCAACCCCGTCGACGGACAGGTCGTAGGTGACCGGGCCGGCAGCGAACGAGCCATCGACTTGGGCCTTGATCACTTCGAAGACGGCAACGTCCACTCGCTTGAGCATCGACGTCAAGATGAACTCCTGGACGGCCGGGTCGGCAGTGTTGTACTGGTCGGAGTCGACACCGATCGCCCACACCTTCGAGCCGCTGCTGTCGCTGTGGGTCTTGGCTGCTTCGAACAGTCCGCCGCCCGATCCGCCGGCGGCGTGATACACGATGTCCGCGCCACCTTCGTACATCGCCAAGGCGATGTCACGGGCACGGTCGGGAGCGTTGAAACCGTCGAAATCCGGGGCCTCGGTGATGTACTCGACGACCACGTCAATGTCGGGGTTGATGCTCTTGGCGCCAGCGGTGTAGCCGGCCTCGAACTTCTCGATCAGACCACCGACGCCGCGGACGCCGCCGATGAACCCGATCTGGCCGGTGGTCGACTTGAGGGCCGCAGCCGCGCCAACGAGGTACGAGCCCTGCTCCTCGGCAAAGACGAGCCCGGCGAGGTTGTCGCCGTACGGGGCGGGCGGGTCGAGCGAGAAGTCGAGCATCGCTGAGTCGATCACACCGAAGTTCACGCCGGTGTTGGCTGCGCCGGCAGCTGCCGCGTCGCCTTCAAACAGGAACCCCACGGCGATGACCATGTCGTTGCTCTCGGCCGCGAGCTGGAGCAGCTCGAGCCGGTTCGAGCCGTCGTCGTTTGGTGATGCCTCGGTGAACGTGATGCCGAGCTCGGTGGCGGCCCGGTCGATGCCGGCGAATGCCGAGTCGTTGAACGATTGGTCGCCACGACCACCGATGTCGTAGACGAGGCCGACGCTGACGTCGCCCGTGGCGGGTGCGCCGGAAGCGGCCGGCTCGGTGGCTACCGGATCGGTGCTCGCCGGGTCGGTGCCGGCCGGTTCGGTGCCGGCTGGTTCGGTGCCGGCTGGTTCGGCTTCGCTGTCGCCGCAAGCAGCGACCACGAACAACGACGCGGCCAGTGCCAGCATCGCAACGCGCTTGGTCTTGCGCATGATGTCTCCCCCTTGGAGGTGTTTGTTGGATTGGAGTATCCGTTCCGAAGTGTATCCGGCCGGTACCAACCCCACCACGCGAGGGGTTTTGGCCCCACCACGCGAGGGGGTTGGCGACGTTCACCAGTACGGGTCGGTAGCGAACGTAGACTTTCATCGCTCATGTCCAGCACACCCAGCGCTCGTTCCCCGCATCCCCGGGTCAGCCGCCGCCGGTATGCCGTCCGCCGCGTCGCCGCGGTGGTGGCACTCGTTGTGCTGGGTGCCGCCGGGGCGCGACTCGCCAGCACAGTGTTCTCCGCCGGCGACACTGCGTCAGCGGGAGCATCCGGTGGCGTTGAGGCAGGCGGCGCCGCGACCGAGGCGGTTGACGCCACCAGCACCACGCAGGCCCCCGTGGTGACCGCGGCACCCCCCGACACCACACTTCCGGTGCCACCGGCGCCGAAGGTGCCGACGGAGGCTGATCCGGCGGTGGTGTTGATTGCCGGGGACTCCGATGCCGGAACGTTCGGTCCGTATCTTGAAGGTCTCTTGACAGACACCGGGGTGGTCCGCACCGAGCTCAACTACAAGGTGTCGTCGGGCCTCGCCCGGCCCGACTTCTTCAACTGGCCGGCGCATCTGCGCACGATCATCCCGAACGTCGACCCCGACATCGTCGTGCTCACCTTCGGCGGCAACGATGCCCAGGGCCTCACTGATTCCAGTGGCACGTTCGTGTTCGACCAGCCGACCGGCAATGCCGACGAAGATGCGCCGTGGCGCGCCGAGTACGGCACACGCGTCGGTGAGGTGATCGAGTACCTGGCTTCCGAGGGCCGCACGCTGGTGTGGGTCGGTATCCCCAACGACGACAATCCCGATGTGACCGCCCGGATGCGGGCGCAAGACGAGGTGGTCCGCGAGCAGGTTGCCGCCCACCCCGAGGTCATCTTCGTCGATACGTGGAAGCGGTTCTCGGGCATCTCTGGCAACTGGGCCGAGTATGTGATCGATCCGCGCGACAACCAGGGCAAAGACGTCCGTGCCGACGACGGTTTCCATCTCAATGCAGCGGGAGCCGAGATCCTCGCCCTCGACATCGCCGAGGTGATCCGCGCCGAGCTCGTCGCCCGCGGCGCGTCGGTCTGAGCATCGGGCACAGGGCTGCACATGGGGCTGGCACACGGGGCTGGCACACGGGTAGGTCGTATGACCCATTACGCACGGTGGGCTTGCTTCACCCACTGCGTTCGACTTGAGTGTGATCCGTGGCAGCACGAGCGACATCTACATCACACATGGCGGCGGCCGTTGCTCTGCGGGGAGCGGTGTTGACCACCCTCGTGTTGTCCACAAGTCTTGGGTTGGTGGGCGTCGCTGCGGCGGCGCCCAACGACCCGCCCCCCAATCACTCGACAGCCGAAGCCGCGGCGTCGGCAGAGCGCTGCATGCCCGAAACCCACTCGTGGGCGGGCATCGCCTCACTCGGGGCCGAGCGGACTTCGCTGGCCACGGATCTCACCATCACCGCCGGCCTCGGCGTGCGCCTGGAAGTGGTCGGCGTGTCGGCCGACGGCATCGACAGCAACGGCGTCGCTCATGCCCTCGGTGTTTCGATCGGCGGCGTGGACGCTCGCCCTGCGGTCACCGTGTCGGGCGGCGCGGTGACCGTGCATGCCGCGACACAACCGGTCGTCGAGGTCACCGGCGTCACGGTCGTGCTGTTGCGCTGCGACACCGTGTCGGTCCTTTCCCCCGTGGCACCATCGATGTCCGATCTTGCCCAGTGGCCGGATCTTGCTCAGCGGCCGGCGGTTGCGACGGCCGATGTCTCCGCAACCCCGGCGCAGCTTCCCGCCACCGGAGC
>JAYURF010000555.1:0-3134 GCA_043756365.1 Acidimicrobiales bacterium | reverse complement strand
CGGTGCAGGGCAAGCGGTATCTGGCCAGCGCTGTCGGCTGACCCCTTCGCTTGACGAGGTCATGGATCCGAGCGACTACCTCGCCGCCTGCGCGGCCGCATTTGCGGGTGGCGTCATGAACTCGCTCGTCGGTGGCGGCACCTTGGTGACGTTCCCGACGTTGCTGGCGTTGGGTGTGCCGCCCGTCGCGGCAAACGTCACCAACACCGTTGCGCTGTGCCCTGGCTACTTCAGCGGCGCCTACGCACAACGCGGCGCGCTCGTCGGACAGCGAGCGCGGCTGCGCAGGCTGATCGTCACGTCCGCCATCGGCGGGCTGGCCGGCGCAGGGTTGCTGGTCGTCACGAGCGACCGGGTGCTCACCAACCTGGTCCCGGTACTGCTCGTCCTGGCCACGTTGCTGTTGGCTGCGTCGCCGCGGCTGAAGGCCGCCTTCGGCCATACCCCCACCGACGATGGCGGACCGATGCGCGATCCCCGGTGGCTGCCGTTTTCGGTCGGCCTCGTGGCGGTGTACGGGGGGTTCTTCGGTGCCGGCATCGGGGTGATGCTGCTGGCCGTGCTGAGCATCGGTATTCACCAGACGCTCGACCGCTCGAACGCCCTGAAGCAGGTGCTGTCGTTGGTGATCAACCTCACTGCAGCGATGCTGTTCGTACTGTCAGGGAAGGTGTGGTGGGGTCTCGCCGGTGCAATGTCGGTGGGCGCGGTGCTCGGTGGGCTCCTCGGGGGACGCCTGGTCGGCCGTCTCGAGCCGGAACGGTTCCGAGTGGTGGTGGTCGCCATCGGCGCAGTGCTCACGGTCATCTATGCGTTCCGAGCGTGGGTTCCGCGCTAGACAGTTTGGGCTAGACAGTTCTGGATAGACAGTTCTGGGCTAGGCAGTGTGGGCTAGACATGGGCATGCCTGATGTCCGGACCCCTGCCGCTCCCATCGGCACGATCGACGCCGACGAGCTCCTCGCCGATCTGGCCACGTTGGTATCGGCGGAATCGCCATCGCACGACCTCGCCGCGATCACGAACTGTGCCCAGGTGCTCGCCCGGATCATCGAGCGGCGGCTCGGGTCGGCCCCGGAGCTGGTTGACAGCGAGGCCGGCCCCCACGTTCACTGGCGTGGCAGCGATCGGTCGTCGGTGCTCGTGCTCGGGCATCACGACACGGTCTTCGCGCTCGGCACGGTCGCCATACGGCCGTTCAGTGTGGCCGATGGCCGAGCGACCGGTCCTGGTGTGTTCGACATGAAGGCCGGCATCGTGCAAGCGATCCACGCCGTGGCGTCGCTGCCCGACCGTACTGATGTCGAAATGCTGTTCACCGCCGATGAAGAGGTCGGGTCGAAGTCGTCGCGGGATCTGCTCGAAGAGCGTGCTCGCGCCTGCGGTCGGGTGCTGGTGCTCGAGCCGAGCGCCGACGGCGGTGCGCTGAAGACTGCCCGCAAGGGTGTCGGCACGTTCGAACTGGTGATCACGGGGCGAGCGGCCCATGCTGGTCTCGAACCCGAAAAAGGCATCAACAGTGTGGTGGCCGCTGCTGCTCTCATCACCCGGGTCGCCGCGTTCGGCGACCCGGTCCACGCGACGACGGTGACCCCGACGATGGTGTCGGGGGGGACGGCGGAGAATGTCGTGCCTGCCGAGGCGCGGGTCAAAGTCGATGTGCGCGTGGTCGAGCCGGACGAAAAGGCACGTATCGAGATGCTGATGGCGGGGCTACAGTCGACAGTGCCCGGAGCGATGGTGACCGTACTCGGGGGCATCGACCGTCCGCCGATGCACGCCTCGGCGTCGGCCGGACTGTTCCCCATCGCACGCGACGCAGCGCGCTGCGTCGGCCTCGGCGAGGTGGATGGCGTCGGGGTTGGCGGAGGTAGCGATGGCAACTTCACCGCCGCAATCGGCATCCCCACACTCGACGGGCTCGGTGCCGTGGGCGGCGGGGCACACGCCGATCACGAGTGGGTCGACATCGACACGATGGTGCCGCGGGCGCGTCTGCTGGCGGAGCTGATCGTCCGGCTCACCGGCTGAGGTCGGTTCGTTCAGCTTTCGAGCTCGAACACGGGAGCGTCCGTCAGGTATGCCATCGCAGTGGCGGTGTCGAGCGGCTGGGAGAAGTAGTAGCCCTGAGCGTGATAGCAGCCGAGGTCGCGTAGCTCGCGCATCTGCTCCACCGTCTCGACCCCTTCGGCGATCGGGGCGAAGCCCAATTCGCGGGTGAGCGACAAGATCAGCCGCATCAGCTTCTGTTCACCGTGCACCAAGCTGCGGTCGATCTTGACGTAGTCGGCCGGGAACTGCTTCAGCATCGACAGATTCGAGTAGCCGGTCCCGAAATCGTCGATCGCGAAGCGCACCCCGAGCTGTCGCAGCGTTTCGAGGCGCGGGCGAGCCCGTGACAGCTCTTCCATCACCACCTCCTCGGTGATCTCGAGGCTCAATGCCGATGCGGGGAGCTGCGCTTGCGTGAGCGCGTCGGCGACGAGATCGACCAACCGCGGGTCGACCAGTTGGCTCGACGAGAGGTTGACCGCCATGGTCAGCTCGGGGGCGACCAACCGCATCATCGCCGCTGTCGCAGCGGCCTCGCGAATCACGAACTCACCGAGGGTCGAGGCAAACCCGGCGTTGTTGAGGACATCCATGAAGTCGACCGGGCGCAGCAGGCCGCGGATCGGGTGCAGCCATCGAACCAATGCTTCGAACCCCAGGACCTCGCCCGTCGAGATGTTGACGATCGGCTGGTAGCGCAGCTCGATCTGTTCGCCGAGCAGCGCAACACGGAGTTCGGCCTCCATCTCCATCCGGTGATCGGCCTGGACGCGCATCTCCTGGTCGAAGACGGCTACGTGGCGGCGACCGACGTGGCGCTTGGCGCTGTACATCGCCAGGTCGGCCTGCTGGACGAGCTCGGATGCGGTGTCGGTCCCGTCGCCGCTGCTGATCGCGATACCCACACTCATCGACACCACGTGTTCGCGCCCGTCGATCACCATCGGCTGGCAGACCACGTCGATGAATCGCTCACCGATCGCGATCGCTTCGTCGGCCCCCAACGCTTCACGGCACACCACGACGAACTCGTCGCCACCGAGTCGGCCGACAAGGTCGCCCGTGCGGGCCCCTTCGAACAG
>JAYURF010000554.1:0-3141 GCA_043756365.1 Acidimicrobiales bacterium | reverse complement strand
GGAACGGTAGGGGTTGGAGGAGAAGAGAGTTTGTCTCGGTAATAAACAAACGCCCGGCCTACTGGCCGGGCGTTCCCATGTCGACCTCGCTACCGAGGCGGAGCCGCGAGGCTCGATTTTTGTCGTCGAGGTCAAAGACCACGCGTTGCCCCTGTCGGAGCATGCGGAACACCGAACCAACGAGCGCGTCGGCGGCAAGATCGAAGTCGCCGAGGTCGGTATCGCGCATGACCACGCCAGTACCCGTTGACGGGTCATAGGACTTGATCACGCCTTGCACGGGTTTCAGCCGACCTTGGCGACTTTGTCGACCTTGACCGCTGTGCCGACCTTGACGACTTTGCCGCTCTTGATGCAGCCGGTGCACACATGCAGTCGCTTCGGCGTCCCGCCGACGAGTGCGCGAACGCGCTGGATGTTCGGGCTCCAGCGCCGCTTCGTACGACGGTGCGAGTGCGACACCGACATGCCCCACGACGGTCCCTTGCCGCACACTTCACATACTGCTGCCATGACAACGCCTGCTTTCGATCGATGCTGTCCCGCGGCGTCGCTGAGCGACTGGTGCCGTGAGAGTCAGAAAACGATATCAGCGGCGATGACGGGTTCCCCAGCCATCCCCGGCGCGATTGCATCGTTTGACCTGATAGCCCTATCCCGTCGAGTGAGAGTCCGTACAGTGATGCGGTGCCAACGCTCGACACGCTGTCTGCCGACGCTCTTCGCAGCATCATCGTCACCTTCCGGGATCTGCTCGTTCTGCATGCCGGGAGACTGAACCGGCTGAACGTGTATCCGGTACCCGATGGAGATACCGGAACGAACATGTCTCGCACCCTCGGTGCGGTCGTCGCCGAGATCGACGGTGCGGCGGGGGGTGGCGTGGCGGATCTTGCGGCTACATGTGCGGCGATCAGCCACGGCTCGCTGATGGGAGCGAGGGGTAACAGCGGAGTCATCGTCAGCCAGACGCTGCGCGGGTTCGTCTCGGTGCTGCGCGACGTCGGCGGATCGGGGGGCGTGCTCGATGGTCCAACGTTCGCCGCAGCGTTGTCCGCCGCGTCGACGGCGGCGTACGAGGCGGTGCTGCGACCTGTGGAGGGCACGATTCTCACGGTGGTCCGCGCGTCCGCCGAGGCGGCGCAGGCCGTCGGCAATGCGCCGTTGGCGGATGTGGTCGCGGCAGCGCGTTCTGGTGCCGGCAATGCGCTGGCCCGCACGCCGGACATGTTGCCGGCGCTGCGCGAGGCAGGTGTCGTCGATGCTGGAGGTGCCGGGTTCTTGCTGATGCTCGACGCTGCGCTCCACGTCGTCGCCGACGAGCCGTTGCCCGAACCCGACGACAGCGGCGCGTCGGACGGCGCAACCGGCGCGGCGACCCGGATCGGGGCGAGTGCGGGTACGGGTACGGGTTTCGACATGGCCGATTTGCGCTATGAGGTGATGTACTTCCTTGACCTCGACGACACCCGGATCAACGACTTCAAGTACGGCTGGGGTGAGATCGGCGATTCGATCGTGGTGGTTGGCGGCGACGGGCTGTGGAACTGCCACGTGCACACCAACGATGTCGGCGCGGCGATCGAGGTTGCGCTCGATCTGGACGGTCGACCCCGTCAGATCCGGGTGAGCGACCTGTTCGAAGAGGTCGCCCACGAGCATGCCCAGCGGGAGTTGGCGATGGTGGGGGAGCGGCCGTTCACCGGCTCGTCGCCGTCGCTGCCGCATGTCACCTGTGCTGTCGTGGCGGTGGCCAGCGGCGACGGATTGGTCGAGCTGTTCGGCAACCTCGGCGTGCAGGGTGTGGTCACCGGTGGGCAGACGCTCAATCCGTCGACGGCGGAGTTACTCGCCGCGGTCGAGGCGGTCAACTCCGATGAGGTGGTGGTGTTGCCGAACAACGGCAACATCATTGCGGTGGCCGAACAACTCGATGCGCTGACGGCGAAGCGTGTCATCGTCGTGCCAACCCGGTCGATGCCCGAAGCCCTTGCTGCACTGGTGCTGTATGACCCCGAGATGGACGCCGCGGCAAATGCGGCGGAGATGCGCGACGCAGCCGACTCGGTTGCCGCCGGCGAGGTCACCCAGGCGGTCCGCGACACCACCGGCCCGACGGGTGTGATCGTGACGGGGGACTGGATCGGCATCGTCCGCGGCGACGGGATCGTCGCGGTGGCCGATACAGCGCCAACCGCGGCGCAGCAGCTCCTGGCGCAGCTGATCACACCCGAACGCGAGATCGTCACGGTCATCATCGGCAAGCAGGCCGGGCGCGCGGACACCGATGAGGTGCTGAGCTGGCTGGCCGAGGAGTACCCCGAACTGCAGGTGGAGGTGCACCACGGCGGTCAGCCGCTGTACCCGTACCTGTTCGGGGTGGAGTGATATGTCCGCTGCCGAAGGGCCGCTCACCTTGCGCGAACTCGACTCGATCGGCGTCGACCGATTGCGCGGTGTTGGAGAGCGAAAGCTGAGTTCGCTGCAGGAGTTCGGCATCCGTTCGGTGTACGACCTGCTCAGTTTTTACCCGCGACGCTGGGTCGATCGCACCAACGAAGCCAGGGTGAGCGATTTGGTCGCCGGGCAGGAGGCGATGGTGCTGGTTGCGGTGCGCTCGGTCGTCAAGCGAATCACGAAGAACCGCAAGACGATGGTGACGGCCGTGGTGGGCGATGGCAGCGGCCGTTTGACAGTGGTGTTCTTCAACCAGCCGTGGCGTGAGAAGCAGCTTCAGGAAGGGCAGAACATCTCGTTGTTCGGCAAGCCCGATGTGTTCCGCGGTGGCCTGCAGATGACCAATCCGATCGTCGATCTGATCGGTGACCGGACCGGCCGGATCGTGCCGATCTATCCCCAGAGCGAGAAGGTGTCGCTCACGACCTGGGAGATCGCCGGGTTCGTCGAGAACGCACTCGAGCGTTGCGCCGCGCGGGGCATTGCCGACCCCGTTCCGTGGGATGTGCAGCGCAGCCTCGGCCTGCTCGACCGCACGGACGCACTGCGGCTCATCCATCTGCCAGAGACGATGGCCGATCAGGCGCGCGCTCGGCGGCGACTGGCCTTCGACGAGCTGTTGCGCGTGCAGACGATGTTGGTGATGCGCAAACGCGCGATCGAACGCGAGTCGAAAGGCATCCG
>JAYURF010000553.1:0-3149 GCA_043756365.1 Acidimicrobiales bacterium | reverse complement strand
TCCTGTGGGGCGGATGGGAGCACCTCGGCAGCGCAGCCAGCCCGGCGCTGCTCGGCTTCTTCCTCTACATGGTCGCCTTCATGGACACCGTCGCGACGATCCCGACGGGCTCGATGGCCGAGCGGTGGAAGTGGAAGAGCTTCGTGATCTGGGGCCTGTTCTGCGGCGCGGTCTACTACCCGCTGTTCGCCGCGTGGACGTGGGGCGGCGGCTGGCTGGCAAAGTCGTGGGACACCATGGGCCTCGGTGCCGGCTACGTCGACTTCGCCGGTTCCGGCGTCGTCCACGCCGTCGGCGGTGCCGCAGCGCTCGCCGGAGCAATCGTGCTCGGACCCCGTATCGGCAAGTACGGCCCCGATGGAACGCCACGGGCGATCCCCGGCCACAACATCCCGATGGCGATGCTTGGCTGCTTCATCCTGCTGTTCGGCTGGTTCGGTTTCAATGCCGCATCCACGTTCGCAGCCACCGACATCCAGTTCGCGACCGTGGCGGCGAACACTGCGATCGCCGGCGCGGTCGGCTCGATCGTGGCGATGTACTACATCACGTTCAAGACCGGAAAACCCGACCCGGGCATGATGGTCAACGGCATGCTCGCCGGTCTGGTGGCGATCACCGCGCCGTGTGCCTTCGTCTCACCGTGGGCCGCCGCGGTGATCGGTGCGATCGCCGCAGTCATCGCGATCGAGGCCGTGTTCTTCATCGAGCGTCGCGGTGTCGACGATCCGGTGGGGGCAATCGCCGTGCACGGGGTGTGCGGCACGTTCGGCGTGCTCGCCGTGGGCATCTTCGCCAACGGCAAGTATGGCGCAGGATGGAACGGCGCCCTCGACGACTCCGGTGACGGCATCGCCATCGAAGGGGTGTTGCAGGGAGAGTTCGGTCAGCTCGGCGCACAGGCGCTCGGTGCCCTCGTCATCTGGACCGTGATCTTCGGAACCGCCTACGCGTTCTTCAAGATCCAGAACAGCATCACCAAGGGCGGCATTCGCTCCGCCGAAGACGACGAGATCAACGGCCTCGACCTCCCCGAGATGGGCGTTCGCGCCTACAACGACTGACCCGGAATCACGAAGCGACACAAGGAGAAACGCAGCACCATGAAACTCATCACAGCGGTGATCAAACCGTTCAAGGTCGACGACGTGAAAGACGCACTGAAAGCCAGCGGGATCGTCGGCATGACCGTCGGCGAAGTGCGTGGCTTCGGTCGCCAAGGCGGGCACACCGAGACGTACCGCGGTTCGGAGTACAAGATCGATTTCGTCCCGAAGGTACAGATCGAACTCGTCGTCGACGACAACGCGGTCGACTCGACTGTGGACACGATCAAGTCCTCGGCGTCCACCGGCAAGATCGGCGACGGCAAGATCTGGGTGACCTCCGTCGACCGGTTGATCCGCATCCGAACCGGCGAGGAAGGTGCCGAGGCGATCTAGCGCGGCCCGGCAAGCAGCGATGATGGGGTGTTCGGCCGGTGCCGGACACCCCATCGCCGCCTCGTGTTGCCGGATAGTGTCGCCGGCATGACCGTCACCGAATCCGCTCCCCCGACACCTGCCGGCAAGCCCGAGCGTTGGACGGCGCAATGGAAAGAGCTGTACGCCGAGGTGATCACGACCGGGCTGTGCACCGGGTGCGCCGGGTGCGTGGTCACCTGTCCCCACGACGTGATCGGTTACGAACACGAAGAGGGCAAGTACATCCCGTTCCACATCGAAGAAGAGCTCGGGCTCGACAACTGCATCCACGGCGAGAAGGGCTGCACCACCTGCACCCGTGCCTGCCCCCGCTTCCGGGCGTGGGAACCGGCCGCCGACATGCACCTGTTCGGGCGTGTCAGGGAGCCAGACGAGATGGCCGGCATCTGGCGGCAGCTGCTGCTCACCCGGGCCACCAACGACGACGAGCACACCAAAGGCCAAGATGGCGGCTTCGTCTCGGCGATGCTGAACTGGCTGCTCGACAACGACTACATCGAGGCCGCGCTGGTGAGCGGGGTCGAACCCGACGACGCGTGGAAGGCCAAGCCGGTCGTGGTGCACAACCGTGCCGAAGTGCTGGCCACCGCGGGGAGCCGCTACACGTACTGCGCCAACCCGCTGGCGTTGCGCGAGGCGAAAGAGGAGGGACTCACCCGCCTCGCGCTGGTCGGCATGGGCTGCCAGACATCGTCGCCACCGGTGATGTGGGACCGCAAGGCCGGCAAGGTGAGCAAGCCGTTCCTGTTCACGATCGGGCTGCTGTGCTCGAAGACGTTCGACGATGCCATCTTCCCCGAACTGTTCGAGGCCAAGTACGGCCTCAAGAAGCAGGACATGGTGAAGATGAACATCAAGGGGGTGTTCCAGATCTGGATGAAGGACGGCTCATACCACGAGGTGAACCTCAAGGAATGCCACGCCTGGACCCGCGAAGGCTGCAAGAGCTGCCCCGATTTCGCGGCCGAGCACAGCGACATCGCCACCGGTGGGATCGGCAAGGACAACGACTGGACGCTCACCATCGTGCGGACCGAGCTCGGTGAGGAAGTGATCAACCGGATGATCGCCGACGGCACGATCATCGCCCGCCCCGCCCAGGAAGACGAGGTGGCTATGAAGTTGCTCCGCACGCTCAGCATCGTCAGTAGGCGCCGCTGGCCCGACTTCGCCGACCGCGCTCCCTCCGTCGGCGTCCCCCCGCCCAAGAAGAAGGCCGTCGCCCCCGCCGAATAGCGAGATCTGGGCCGATTTCGTCCCGGGAAGCGGGACGAAAGCGGCCCAGATCTTTTAGTGGCGGGTGAGGTCGAGGGCGGCCGTGACGATGTCGTCTTCGCTGACGAGAACGACGTGGGCGGCGTCGCCCGATGGGATGAACGTGTCGCGGGCGGCCAGGCGGCGGGCGCGTCCGATAAAGCCATGCTCGAGCAGCCCCGCCATCACCGCCTCGCCGACTCCCCCGCTGGAGCGGGTCTCATCGACCACGAGAACCACGCCGACCTCGCGGGCGTGCTCGATCACCACTGCGATCGGCAACGGGGCGAGCCAGCGCAGATCGATCACCCGGCACGACACGCCGCGCTCGGCCAACCGGCGTGCGGCACGCAGCGACAGGTACAGCCCGTTCGCCCACGTGACGATCACCACGTCGGTGCCGTCGCGGGC
>JAYURF010000552.1:0-8910 GCA_043756365.1 Acidimicrobiales bacterium | reverse complement strand
CGTTCCGGCTGGCGATCGAGCACCAGGCACCGATCCTTCCGCTGGCGGTGAACGGCGCCTACAGCGCGCTGATCAAGGGAGATTGGCGCTTCGGCGTGACCGACGCGCAGGTGCGCGTGCTCGAGCCGATCAGTACCGACGGGCTGACGCTCGCCGATGTCGCGACGCTGCGCGACCGCACCCATGCGATCATCGCCGCAGCCGTCAGCGACATGCGAACGGCGTCATGAGCACCGGGCCGCTGGCACTGCTGGGGGAAGTTGCCGATGCGCTACGCGACCGGCGGCCGGTCGTCGCGCTGGAGTCGACGATCATCAGCCACGGCATGCCGTACCCGATCAACGTCGAGATGGCCTCCGAGGTGGAATCGATCGTTCGCAAGCACGGCGCAGTGCCGGCCACCATCGCCGTGCTCGACGGTGTGTGCCACGTCGGCCTCTCTCCCGCCGAGTTGGAGCTGCTGGCTACTCACCCGGAGGTGCACAAGGCCACCACTCGGGACCTCCCATGGCTGCTCGCGACCAAACGTCACGGCGCCACAACGGTTGCGGCCACCATGCGGATCGCCGCGTTGGCCGGCATCCGTGTGTTCGCCACCGGCGGAATCGGTGGCGTGCACCGCGGCGCGGCCACCTCGTTCGACATCTCCGCCGATCTGGGCGAGATGGCGGTCAGTGCGGTTGCCGTCGTTTCGGCAGGGGTGAAGTCGATCCTCGACATCGGGCTGACGCTCGAGCGACTCGAAACGTTGGGCGTGCCGGTGATCGTCAACGGCAGCGACGACTTCCCGTCGTTCTACTCGCGCGTCAGCGGGTTCGCCGCGCCGCGCCGCCTCGACGGGGCGAGCGAGATCGCGTCATTCATGCATGCCGCCTGGGCCGAACTGGGTCTCACCACCGGGATCAGCGTCGCCAACCCGGTTCCCGCTACCGACGAGATCCCGGCCAACGAGATCGGCGGCGTGATCGAGGAGGCGCTCGCCGAGCTTCGTCGTCGGCGCATCATCGGACAGGACGTCACGCCGTTCCTGCTCGGCCGCATCGTCGAGCGCACCGGTGGCCGCAGCCTCACCACGAACGTCGCGCTGGTGCGCCACAACGCCGCCGTCGCCGCCCAGATCGCCGTCGCCTACGCACGTTTCTCATGACCCACTCCAGGATCTGGGCAGGATTCTTCCCGGAAACCGAGAGGAATCCTGCCCAGATCTTTGGACGGAGGGGGCCGGGAGGTGCCTGAGGGGGACACGATCAGGAGGCTGGCCGAGCGGATCACCGCCCGCTTCGCGGGACAGCGCTGCGAACGCAGCGTCACTCGCGACCCGCGCCTCGTCGGGGTCGATCTGGCCGGAGCGACGCTGGTCGGTGCCGAGGCCGTCGGCAAGCACCTGCTGATCCGCTTCGACAATGGTCGAACGCTGCACGCACACCTGTTGATGCACGGTTCGTGGAGGGTCGGCCCGGTGGCTCGTGAGGCGGAGTGGCGTCGGCGAGTCGAATTGTGGATGCACGACGGGCGGCTCACCGCGATCGATGTGCCGATCCTCGGAATGATCGCCACCGCCCACGAGGACCAGGTGGTCGGCCACCTCGGCCCCGACTTGTGCGGCACGGCGCTGCCCGACATCGACGTGATCACGATGCGCCTGCAGCGCGAGCCCGAGATCGCCCTCGCCGGGGCGCTGCTCGATCAACGCAACGTTGCCGGGTTCGGCAACGTATACGCCGTGGAACTGCCTTTCATCGTCGGCGTCTCACCGAACCAGCCGGTCGGGCACATCGATGGCCTCCGCGACCTCGTGGCGGTGGGCACGGCGATGATCCGCCTGCACGCCCGATCCGGACCACGCAACACCACCGGCCGCCGGCTCACCACCGCCGACCACTTCGTGTACGGCCGCCGCCTGTGCCCCGTGTGCGGTGTCACGCTCGACGGCTGGGACGAACACGTCAGCCCTTGGCAGCGCCAGGCGGTGTGGTGCCCCGCGTGTCAGGCGCTCGCACCGCGGCGCGCCGTCGATGTCACCCGCACCAGGCGCCTCCTCGCGTTGCATCCAGTCCGCCGCGACCCCCTGATTCACAAGATCTGGGGCTAATTCGTCCCGGAAGCCGGGACCGAATCGGCCCAGATCGGCGGTGCGGCGCAAGATCAGTGGGGGCCGGTGAAGCCGAAGCTGGCGCGGAGGTTTTCGTCGGTGAGCACGCTGGCCGGCGGGCCGGCGGCGACGATCCTCCCGGCGAGCAACATCACGAAATCGGCGTCATCGGCGTCGTCGAGATCGTGGGTGGCCATCACCACCGCGCACCCACGGGCCCGCTCGGTGGCAACCGCGCGGGCGAACACGTCGCGGCCTTGCGGGTCGAGACCGGCAGTGGGCTCATCAAGCAGCAACACGTCGGCACGGCGGGCCAACGCCTGCGCAAGATGGGTTCGCTGCTGCTGCCCCCCGGACAGTTCCATCATCGGGACATCGCGAAACGCGTCGACGCCCATCCGCTCGATCGCCTCATCCACTGCCCGGCGATCGACACCTCGCTGACGACGCAACAGACCAAGGTGGGCAAAGCGCCCCATGGCGACCACGTCAGCCGCCCGGATCGGCAACATGAACGACGATGCTGGCCGTTGCGCCAAGTACGCCACCCGCGCCGGCTGCGTCCCCGGTTGGGCACCGAGCACTTCGACAGACCCGCCAACAGGTGCGAGCAGCCCGGCCAACGTCTTCAAAATGGTCGACTTGCCCGACCCGTTCGTTCCGATCAGGCACAGCAATCCGCCCGCCGCAAGAGCGACAGACACGTCCTCCAACACCGGCCTCGATAGGTACCCCACCGACAGCTCGCGGGCCCGGATCACGCTCACGCCCGGACCGCGAGTCGCCGGACACGCACTGCGCTGCGCAGTTCCACACCGGCAAACGTGACGAGGAAGATAGATACCGCAACCGCGACGATGCTGGCACCAGCAGCGAGGTCGGCGTGGTAGCTCAACAACAGACCGCCGTAGCTGGCCAGTGATCCAACCACGGCGGCGACGCCGACCATTGCGCCGACCCGGCGGGTGACCAGCGCCGCCGTTGACGCAGGGGCCAGCAGCATCCCGAACACCAGCAACGTGCCGACCGATTGGAACGAACTGATGATCGCAACCGCCACCATCGCCATCAACAACGCCTCGTAGCGGCGAACGCTGAACCCCGACGTGGCCGCCAGTTCGGGTTCGACGCTGAGCAGCAGGAACGGGCGGCGGCACAACCAGGCCATCGCCGCAACTGCGGCCACTGCGGCCAGCTGCCAACCCAGTTCGGCGGTGTCGACGCCGAGCACATCGCCGAACAGGATGCGGGTGAGGTCGCCGGCGAGGCTGCGCGAGCGCGAGGTGATCATCACGCCGAGCGCCAGCATGCCGGCGAACAGCAACCCGATTGCAGTGTCGTTGGACAGCCGCGACCGGCGGGTGATCACCGACACACCACTCATCATCACGACCGTTCCCACCGCTGCACCAAGGGTGGCCGGCAGCCCCACCAGCACTGCGGTGGCGATACCGGGTAAGACACCGTGGGCCAACGCGTCGGCCACAAACGCGAGGCCGCGCAACACCACAAACGTGCCGACGATCGCGCACGCGAACGCAACCAGCACCCCGGCCGCGAGGGCACGGCGGAGGAACTCGTTGTCCACAAACGGATCAAGGAAGAAGTCGATCATTCGGCGATCCCTGAAGGCGACAACCCGGCGGTGATGGCCGTTGCCAGCTCGACGATGAACGCGCCGTAGCCACCCACAACCGGAATTGCGAGAGGGGAAAGTTCGACCAATCTCACCCCCGCATCGGCGGCCACCTGTTCGGCCACCTGAGTTGGGGTGCCGCGCTCGGTGAAGATTGCCGGCACGCTGGTTCGTTCGATCACGCCCCCGAGGTCGGCGATGTCGTTGGCACTCGACGCGGCTGTCGACGACAGTCCGGGCACGATCGCGCCGACCACCTCGCAGCCGTACCGATCCGCGAAGTACCCGAGCGAATCGTGACCGGTCACCAACACGCACCCGCCGGCGGGGATCGTCGACATGATCGAACGCACCTCGGCGTCAAGGTCATTTAGCGTGGTCAGGAGCACCGCAAGTTGGTCGTCAAGCGATACCCGCAGCGACACTTCCAGCTCGGCGGCGAGATCGTCGCCCATCTGCGCGAGCGTGAGCGGGTCGGTCCAGATGTGCGGGTCGCCGGCACCGGCGACGCTGGTGTAGCGCACATCGAGGTGGTCGGTCGCCACGAACAGCGGGACCCCATCATCGGCCGCCTGCGTGACGGCGTCCTGCAGACCTTCTTCGAGTCCGAGGCCGTTGGTCACCACCAACACGGCATCCGACATCCGCTCGCGGTCGCGTGCCGATGCGGCGTAGTCGTGCGGATCCTGTCCGTTGGGGATGAGCACCTCGATGGCTGCGGCGTCGCCGACGAGCTGGCTGACGATCTCGCCGAGCATCGACGTCGTGACCAGCACCAGCGGCACGTCGGGAACGGTCGTCCGACCAGTGGGGGCTGGGCCACCACCGGAGCCGGTGCCGCAGCCCGCCAGCACACCGACCACGATCCCCACGACACCCACTGCCCTCGTGCGCTGCGGCCCGCGCCCAGTCAGCGTAGGCCCACTCAGCGTGGGCATCGTCGTTGTCCGGCGTTCAGATCGCATGCTGGCGGTTCTCAACCGATCGAGAGAAAATGGGAATGCCTCTCATTAGTGTGCCCGGCACCTCCATCTGATGCAACCGATGCGCCGGATCCGGTCCCGACGACGACCGCTCCGCTGACTGCGATCCGGTGAATTGCAGCCCCACTCACTACAGTTCGCGGCGTGACAGATACAGCTACGACCAACGGCTCACAGGTCCCCCTCGTCGACTACCTCGTACTCGCCGACCAGCCCCACCTCGTGGCCAACCGGTGCACCTCCTGCGGGGCGCGGTTCTTCGACCGCCGCAACGCCTGCGCGTCGTGCTTCGCGACCACCTTCGACAAGGTCGACATCGCCACCGACGGCATCGTGCGGGCCTTCACCATCGTCACGTTCGCGGCACCCGGTGTGCCGGTGCCCTTTGCCTCAGCGGTGATCGACTGCGACGGAACGAGTGTGCGTGGCAACCTGATCAACGTCGATCCGGACCCCGCCAAGATCTCGCTCGGCATGGCCGTTCGCCTGGCGACCTACTCGATGGGTGCCGACGACAACGGTGCCGAAGCAATCGGTTTCGGCTTCGAGCCCGCCTGAGTCACCCCCCAACTTCATTACCCCCAACTACTCCGCTCACAAGGAACAACGACATGGCTGAAAATGTGTGGATCCTCGGTATCACGATGACCAAGTTCGGCAAGCACACCGACAAAGACGTCGTCGACCTTGCCTCTGAAGCAGCCATGGGCGCCCTCGCCGACGGCGGTGTCACGATGGGCCAGATGGGCATCATGGCCGCCGGCAATCTGATGGGCGGCGGCGGTGTCGGCCAGCAGATCCAAAAGCAGATCGGCCAGACCGGCATCCCCGTCTACAACGTGGCGAATGCGTGCGCCACGGGAGCCACTGCGCTGCGCACGGTGATCATGTCGGTGAAGGCCGGCGAGAGCGACATGGGTCTCGCGGTCGGCGTCGAGAAGTTGGCCGGTGCCGGACTGCTGGGCGGCGGCGGGCAGGCCAAGCACGACGGCAACGTGTGGGCACCCCGCGGTCGCTACGGCGCAGTCGCCTCCACCGACGGTCGCATCGGCACCGACACCATGCCGGGCACGTTCGCCCAGATCGGCATGGAGTACGGCCACAAGTACGGCGGTGCCGACTTTGAGCTGTTCGCCAGGATCAGCGAAAAGAACCACGCCCATTCCACGCTCAATCCGCTCGCTGCCTACTCGAAACGCTTCACGCTCGAAGAGATCATGGGCGACATGATGATCGCCTATCCCAACACCCGGCCGATGTGCTCCGCCAACTGCGACGGTGCGGCCGCGGCTGTCATCGTCAGTGAGACCAAGCTGCGCACCCTGTCACTCGAGCAGCAGCGCCGCGCGGTCAAGGTCTCGGCGTCGATCCTGACCACCGATCCGTGGGAAGAGGCGTGCCAGGTGCTGCCCGACGTCAACACGCTCACCCGCAACGCTGCCAAGCAGGCCTACGAAGCGGCCGGCATCGGCCCCGACGACCTCGACCTGGTGGAACTGCACGACTGCTTCGCCACTGCCGAACTCGTGCACTACGACAACTTGATGCTGTGCCCCGAAGGTGGGGCGGTCGACTTCTTCAAATCCGGCGCACCGTGGCGCGACGGCGCGACCCCGGTCAACGTCAGCGGCGGTCTGCAGAGCAAAGGCCACCCCATCTCGGCCACCGGGATCGCCAACGTGTGGGAGATCTGCCACCACCTGCGCGGCGAAGCCGGCGAACGCCAGATCGAAGGCGCCAAGGTTGGCCTGGCCCACGTGATCGGCCTCGGCTCGGCCTGCGGCATTCACGTGCTGGAGAAATCCGCCGCCTAAGCGGCGTCGCTCCTGGCCAACTGGGTCAGCCTGGAGCGAGATGGCCGGTAGCGAGGCGGCGGCGAAGCTCGACGGCGACGGCTTCGCCGACGATCAATGCGATCTCCTCGCCGAGCGATTCCACCACGGGCCGGTCGCCGACGTAGGCCTCCGGCTCCTCGGTGCAGCACCACGCCATTGTCTCGCCCTCGGCGCCCCAATCGGCGCGGGTCCAGCCGCGCACCGTTGCCACCTCGACGGTGCCGTGATCTTCCCAGTCCACCTTGACCGGTAACTGCCAGCACACCGAGGGTTTCCAATCGGTCGGCGACTCGCCGGAATCGAGCGCCGCCAGGTGCAAGGCACAACCGGCTCCGCCACCGAAACCCGGTCGGTTGAGAAAGATGCACGCGCCATCGACCACCCTCGTACTGGTCCGACTGTCATCGCCGAACACCCCGCCTCGGGCTGCCTGGGTGTTGTGCTGAAAGAGCGCCGGTGACAGCGTGGCGGCAAGAGCGGCAACGTTCATTGCTTCGTCGGGTCCGTCGAGCTCGGCTCCGATCGAACAGCAACCGTGGCCGAGGTGCTCGGCCCGTTCCGGCAGGATGCCGTGGCACCCCCGACCCCAGATGCAGGTCCAGTTCGACATCAGGAATCGGCGTTCGAAGCGCCACACGGTGTCACCGTCGGTGATCTCCTCGTACCCGTCGCGCCCCGGGTGGTCGGCTTCCAGCCAGGCCAGTGCGCCTCGTGCTGCGGCAACACCGGTACTGAACGATGCCTGCAACAGGTAGCCCCCGGTCGGCGCCGACCACTCGAGCATCTCACCGGCAACGAAGACTCCGGGGAGTCGGCGCAGCATGAACGCATCGTCGATCTCGCTGAACTTCACCCCGCCGGCGGTGGAGATGGCCCGACCGATGGGCATTGGGCCATCCAGGCGAATGGGGAGATCCTTGATCAGCGACGCCAACTTTGCCGGATCGCTCGGCACCCGGTTGCCCGTGACCTCGCGTAGCAGGGCGACGGCAAGGGGGGAGAGCCCGAGCGAGCGGCGCAGCGAGGTGGACATGGAGTCCTTCGCCCGCCGCCCAACCAGTCGCGACCGAACCTCGTCGACGGTGAGGTCCGGGTGCAGATCGATCAAGATCGTTGCGGTGCCGGTACCTGCGAACTCGTTGCGGATCGAACCGCCGATGGCATAGATCGCTCCACCTTCGATTCCGGCAGAGGTGATCATGGCCTCGCCGCGGACACTGCGGCCGGCGACGCGGATGACGACGTTCTTCAACGGGACCCCGGCGAAGCGGGCAGCCAACACCTGCGACCACCCAACCCGATAGCCGACGTTGTCGGCCGCGAGTGGGGTGATCCCAATCCCGAGGTTGGCCTCGCCGAGGAGACCCGTCCACAGGCCGTCGGAGCCCATTCGTGGCCAGCTTGCTCCGCCAAGTGCAAGTACGACCGCCGCAGCGCGGATCCGGTGCAGCCCGTTCGGCGGGGCGTCAGAGCGACCATCGGTGCCGGCCGGGGTAGCGGCAGCCAGGCTGACGTTCACTCCATGGCCAGGACCGTCGGCGGTTTCGAGACCGACGAGTCGGTGCCGGACCATGGTCACGACCCCGAGATCGTGGAGCCTCACCAGCCACGCCCGTAACAGCGGCGTCGCTCGAAATGAGTCGGGGAACACCCGCCCGCTCGAGCCCACGAAGGTCGGCTGGCCGAGCGAGGCCGACCACGCGCGGAGCTCCGTTGGGCCGAACCTGGTGATCGCCGCCACGAGGCGGGCGTCGGTCGGCCGGTACCTGGCGAGCATGTCGTCGAGCGGCTCGCTGTGGGTCAGGTTCAGACCGCCACGGCCGGCGAGCAGGAACTTGCGTCCGAGCGCCGGCATGTGGTCGACCAGGATGACCGAGCACCCCGCCGCGGCGAGGGTTTCGGCGGCGATCAGCCCGCTCGGTCCTCCGCCGACCACCACGACCGGAACGGACCCCACGCGCATCAGCGTCACTCTAGGGACCGCTGGCGAACTCGAGTGCGTGCCAACGACGACTCAGGTGCCATAAAACCACTTTAAGTGGTGATATAGGTTTGATCTTGACAATAACTTTATGATTCCTTGAGCTAGAGACGTTGAGCGACGTTCTCGTCGCGAACCGCGCGAATCCTCACCCGGCTGGTCCGACGAGCCCCCGCCGGCGCAGCACCGAACGCTCGAATGAGCCAAACGCGAGGCTGTCGACAGCGATCCCGATCACCAGAATGACGATCATCGCTGCCAACAGCCCGACAGAGTCGCTGAAATCGCGCGCCACGTGAAGTCTGTGGCCCAGCGCGGGCGTACCTGGGATCACCACCAGGAGCTCGCCGGCCATCAGGCTCCGCCACGAAAATGCCCACCCC
>JAYURF010000551.1:0-3157 GCA_043756365.1 Acidimicrobiales bacterium | reverse complement strand
CGACCAAAGAGCAGCTGAAATTGGGTGCCTGGTGTGCAGCCAGTGCGGCGCGGTGCGACACCACGGCATCCGAACCCGCTGCGAGCAACCCGGCAAGCAAGCGCTGGCGCTGGGTGACGTGCATCGTCGTGCTGCGGTACACACCGCGGTGCATCCGTTCGAGCTCCCCTCTGGCGACAAGGCCCTCGAGTTGGCGCGGCGTGACGCCGACTAGTGCTGCGGCGGATGTGGTGACAAGGCCCTCCGCGCGGGCGAGTTGAGCGGCAAGCAGTGCGTTCATGAGGCAATGACGTGCACCGGCCACCCGCGATCGGAAATCGCCGGTGTGCTTGGCGCACCGTGGAGCAGCCGCCTGTCGAGTTTCCCACCGTCACGGTGGCTTTCTCGACAACCGGCACCGCTGCATCTGCCTCGGCCACCGGCACCGCAACCGGTGCTGGCCGCCGGGGGCCCGGGGTGGGGGCCCGGGACGGGGTCGGTACTGTGCGGGGATGCGTGCGCTGTTGATCGCCAACTCTGCCGATGCTGATGCCGGGTTCGTCGGCGACCGGTTTCGGCACCATGGGTTTGCGTTCAACGAGTGCCACCGTGAGTTCCCTGGCGAGTGGCCACCCCTCGACGGCATCGACCTGGTGTTGTCGCTGGGAAGTGAGTGGAGCGTGTACTGGCCGCGTGTCGCCCGAAGTGTCGCCGCGGAGGCGGCGCTGATCGGTGACGCGCAGCGTCGCGGGGTGCCGCAGTTTGGGATCTGCTTCGGGAACCAGACCATGGCGCACGCGCTCGGTGGCACCGTGGAACGTGGCCGCGAACCTGAGATCGGCTGGTGCGACGTGGTCTCCGATGTGCCCGAAGTGATCGCCGAAGGGCCGTGGATGCAATGGCACTACGACGTGATCACCGTGCCACCGCACGCCGAAGAACTGGCCCGGAGCATCGTTGGGCCGCAGGCGTGGCGACTCGGTCGCAGTCTGGCAACGCAGTTCCACCCCGAAGCGACCGAAACGATGTTGGCACGTTGGACAACGGGAGCCGGCGCCGACGAGTTGGCGAGGATAGGGGTGTTGCCAGCGGAACTGATGGCCGAGACGAGGGCCAACGTGGTCGACAGTCGCAACCGGGCAGAGGGCCTCGTCGACTGGTTCCTGGACACTGTCGCCGGCACCTGACGCGGTACGCATGCGTCACCGCCGAGCGCCTGAGTACTGTTCGGCGCAATGTCTGAAGCGACGCTGCACTTTCGGCCGTTCGGGAGCTCGCTCACCTTGGAAACGGCGTCGGCCGAGGTGATCGCCGCTGCCCGAGAGGGACTCGGCCGCTATCCGGAGGATCTCGAGATCGGCGGAGCACTCACGATCACCGCCGGCGTGCATGCCGGAGGTTCGGATGATCCCGGGTGGCCGACGGTAGCCGCAGACCTCGATGCCGAACGGCTGATGATCCGGTGTGGATCGTCACAGGCGATCGTGCGTTTCGGTGCGGGTGCCGCCGACATTTCTTTCGCCGCGTCGATGCTGCCGATCGCCGATGGGGTTCGACTGTTTCTCGAGGCCGTGTTCACCTCCATTCATGTGCATCATGCGCGGCTCGTCGCCGTGCACAGCGCGCTCGTCTCCCGCGACGGGGTGGGCGTGATGCTGCGCGGTCCATCCGGCGCGGGGAAGAGCACGCTGGCCTACTCGTGCCTACGTCGGGGGATGAGCATCACCAGCGATGACTGGTTGTATGCCGCAGCGAAACGACCGGCCGGATGGTTCGCAGGGTACCCGTGGCGAATGTTGCTGACCGATGAGGCTGCCGCGCGGTTCCCTGAGTTGGCTGATCACGCGTCGGTGCCGCACACATCCGCTGAAGGACACAAGGTGGCGATCTCGCCTCCGGACAGCCAGCGGGTGGAGCTCCAGGATGTGCGCGCGGTCGTCATCGTCGACCCCGACGGTCCGCTCGCGTTGCGCGCCGTCAGCGCGACGGAAGCCATCGAGCGATTCTGGGCCGCAGCCCTGCGAACCGAACGCGAGCACATCTCGACCGAGTGGGTACGTGGCCTGTTGACCGACCGCACCTACGTGCTCGGGCGCGGCGCATCCCCCGATGATGCCGCCGCCGTACTCGATGATCTTGCCGTGAGCCTGCGGTAGATCGCGTTGAACGATGCCGCGGTGTGGTCGGCGTCGTGGGCGATTGACCATGCAGCCGCCCGCTGACCGATGAGGTGTCGCTCGGCGGGATTCGTCAACAACCGCATGATCGCCCCGGCCACAGCTGCGGCGTTTCGGTCGACCGCTACAGCGGCCGGTTCGGGAAGTGCCGCGAGATCGGCGACGTGACCGACACGGGTTCCAACCGTGGGCAGGCCGCACATCGCCGCCTCCAGCACGGCGAGCGGCCCGGCCTCATGCCACGAGGTGTTGAGGTGGACGACGGCCGAGCGGAGGAGCGCGACGAGGTCGTCCGGCTGGACGAATCCGAGGCACCTCACAGCGTCGGCGATTCCCAATCGTGTGGCGAGCGCGATGTGGGTCCCATCCATCGTGTCGACACCGGCAAGGGTCAACGTCGCGTCCGGCCGCTCGGCGCGCACCAACGCAAAAGCCTGCAGAGCGAGGCGCTGATCTTTGACGGCGTTGAGGCTGGCGACGTGCACGATGTGCGCCGCATCGACCGGTCGGACGACGCCGCCGACCGGAGCGAAGCGGGAGCGATCCGCGCCGAGCGGCACGAGTTCATCGATGTGTCCTCCTGCCGTCGTGACGTGAGTCACCATCCAGTCGGTTGCCGCGGTCGTGGTCGTCGCCAGGCGAAGCGCAGAGCGGGCGAGCAGCCGGCCGCCGCGAGTCAGCCCACCTCCGTATCCGATCTCGGTAACGGCTGCCAGTTCGCCGCCACACACGCTCACCACGGACGGCACGCGAAACCGTTGGCCGATCACGCCGGAGGCGAGGCCCGTGACCCCGGCCCAGAACGCGTGGACCACATCGGGTCGGCCACCGACCGTGCTCAGCCGCATGGTTGCTCGCACGGCACGCAGCACGTCGGTGCGGCTGTGCCCGCCGATCGGCACGTTGACGACCCGGCATCCGTAGAGCCGCCACTCGCCAGGCTCGGCGTTGTGGCCGATGGCGATGATCGTGACCTCGTGGCCGACAGCGAGTCGTCGCAC
>JAYURF010000550.1:0-8928 GCA_043756365.1 Acidimicrobiales bacterium | reverse complement strand
CGCGGCCTGATCGCCGGACAACTTGCCTCTGGCGACGCCTTGCTGCGCCGCATCAGCGATGGTGCTGCCGAGGGTGTGTGCCCGTTCGTCGTCGGGTTCGACAACGGTGGTGCTCCATCCTCCGGCGGCGAAGACGTAGGCGATCCCCACGCCCATGGTGCCGCCGCCGATCACACCGACTGCTCCCGTCACGCCGAAGCCGCTGCCTGCTCATCGGTGCGCACGAGCTGGCGGCGCTTACGCTCGGCGGCGGAGCGCTGGCGGCCACCAGCCACGGCGACGGCAGCGACCAATGCGACACCACTGAACATCAAGTCGAGCCACACCACATCGGTGACGAGCTGCAGCCCCTTCACACCCGTTGCCAAGACGTAGATCGCCAGGACACTGCCCCACACGTTGTACCGGCCAGGGCTGAACTGGGTGGAGCCGAGGAAGACTGCGGCGAATGCCGGGAGCAGCAGCGACGGGCCATAGCTGAGCGACGGTCCCGACAGCGATGCGTACAACGCACCTGCGATCCCGGCGATGGTGCCCGAGGCGATGAGTGACATCCACGTGTAGAAATCGACCCGCACACCCGACAGCCGGGCGGCTTCCGGACTGCTGCCGATGGCGTACAGGTACCGTCCGGCAGGTGTGTGGCTGAGTGCCCACCACAGCACGAACGCAACGATGAGCATGTACAGCACCACGATCTGGAAGCCGAACACCGTCGTTTGGGTAAAGGCGTTCCATGATTCCTTGCCGGGGGTGCGCGGCTGTTTGTTGTCGGTGACGATGATCTGCACGGCGGCAAGGATCGACGCCATACCGAGCGTGGCGATGAACGACCCGACCCGGAGCCGTACCACGATGAAACCGTTGATCACGCCGATCAGCGTGCCGATCAAGATGGCGATCACCACCGCGAGCACCATGTTGTAGCCGTTGGTGATCAACAGCACGGCGCTGAGTGTGGACAGGTTGGCGGTTGCCCCGATCGCCAGGTCGAACACCCCACCGATCAGCGGCACCAGCACACCGAGCGCCAACAGCGCGGCGATGGCCCGGTTGGCGGCAACGGAGTGCACCGTTGCGCCGGTAGGGAACAGGTCCGGTTGCCAGACCGAAAAGACGATGATGAGCAGCGCCCACAGGTACAGCCCGCTGAAGCGGTCGAACCCAAGGCTGCGCGGCCGGCCGCTCATCGCCCTGTCGCTCATAGCCCGGCCGTTTCGTCGATGCCGAGCGCAGCCCGGGTGAGTGAATGGACGGTGATCTGGTCGCCTCGCAAGGTGGCAACCACGCGCCCGGAGCGCAACACGATCACCCGGTCACACGTGGCCACCAGTTCGTCAACATCGGATGAGCTCATCAGAATTGCTGCACCTTCCTGTGCTGCGTCGAACAACGCTGTGTGAAGTTCCGCCTTGGCGCCGACATCGACACCCTGGGTGGGTTCATCGAGTAGCAACAGCACTGGCCCGCGCTGCAACCACTTGCCGAACACGACCTTTTGTTGGTTGCCGCCGCTGAACGACGACATCGGCCGATCAATGGCATCGCTGGGCCGGACACCGAAGCGGTCGAACCAGCGGCGGGCGATACCGACCTCGGCACTGCGCCGCAATGACGGCGCCCGCCAGAACTCGCGCAGGTTGGAGATGCCGATGTTCTCGCAGGCGCTCAACTCGACGAAGCACCCGTGCAACTTTCGTTCGGCCGGAACGTAGGCGACGTCGCGCGCCATTGCCAGGTCTGGTCGCAGCGCGGGGAGCGGCTCGCCGCGCACGATGACCTCGCCACCGTCGCGCGGGCGGGCCCCGAACAGGGTCGCACAGAGTGCGTCGCGCCCCGAGCCGGTGATCCCGGCGACACCGACGACCTCACCGGGGAAGACCTCGAACGACACTCGCCGCAGGATTTCCGAGGTGAGCGCATCGACCTTCAGTGTCGGCTTGTCGCGGGTGATCTCGTGAGCAACGAGGCGGTGGGGGGATTCCAGCGCAGCGCCGAGCAGGTGGTGCAGCAGCGCGTCGCGGGTCAACCCGGCGACCGGTTCGGAAGCGATCTTGAGACCGTCACGCAAGACGGACGCGCGCGTGGCGATTTCGAACACTTCGTCAAGGCGATGCGTCACGTACAGCACGCCGATGCCACGGCGCGACACGGCGCGAACGATGCCGAGCAGGTGCTCGACCTCCTCCTCGGGCAACCGCGCGGTTGGCTCGTCAAGCACGAGGAGATGGACGGGATTGCCCTCGTCGGCAAGCAGCGCCCTGGCCACGGCGACACCGGTCTTCTGGGCAGGTGACAGCGATGCAACCGGCCGGTTCGGGTCGACGTCGAGCTCCATCTGCTCGAGCGCGGTGCCGGCACGGCGACGGGCAACACCGGAGCGGATCGTGCCCCACTTCGTGGGAAACCCCGGACCGAACGCCAAGTTGTCGATGATGGAAGCAGCCTCGATCAGACCGAGGTCTTGATGGACGAACCGAGCCCCCAACTCGTACGAACTGTGCGCGCTGGCGAACGCCAGATCGCGACCCCCGATCTGCACCAGTGCTCCCTGATCGGGACGGTGGTATCCCGACAGCACCTTGATCAGCGTCGACTTACCCGAGCCGTTCTCGCCGAGCAGCGCATGCACTTCGCCGGCGGCGACCTCGAGGTCGACTCCATCGAGGGCCCGTCCCCCGACGAAGGTCTTGGTGAGCGACCTCACCAGTAACGCCGGCGCCGGGGCCGGTGGCTGTGCAGCCACCGGCACCGGCGTGGCGGCTTCTGACATCAGACGCCCCAGAGTGCCTTGAACTGTGCTTCGTAGTCACCCGGGTACGGCAGGCCGAGCGCCCAATCGTCGGCCTTGCCGACGTTGTCGGCAGTCACCAACATCTGCGGGCGG
Organism: Acidimicrobiales bacterium; assembly: GCA_043756365.1. Lineage (GTDB taxonomy): Bacteria > Actinomycetota > Acidimicrobiia > Acidimicrobiales > Ilumatobacteraceae > VFMC01. Next base: position 6,041 of record JAYURF010000550.1, on the reverse strand, counting down.
CCGCCACCGGCGGCGTCAATGTCCATGCCGAGCAGGGTGCGGGCCAAGATGTCGACTGCGACCCAGCCGAACTGGTCGGGTGCTTCGGCCGTCCATGCGGAGTTGCCGCCCGTTGTCAGCTCGATGAAGTTGTTCACATCGGCTGCACCACCGGCGATCTTGATCCCTTCGAGCCCGGCCGCCTTCAGCGCCGACGGCAGCCCGGGGATGAATGCACCATCAGTGGAGATGACGTACTTGATCTCCGGGTCCTTTTGCAGGGCCGAAACGATCGTCGGGACGACGTCGCCGAGTTGTGCCGGAGCGATGTCGAGCGGGGTCAGCTCGCACGCCGAGCAGATCTCGGCAACCTTGGCCTTGAACCCGTCGCCGTACTTCTTCAGCACCGCATAGGCGGGCGTGTCTTGGACGAGGGCCTTGCCCAGGCCACCGGAGTCGGCTGTGAACCACTGCGCCATGATCTCGCCGGACTCGATGTAGTCCAACGCATTCGAGGCACCCTCGGTGACCGGGCCGCCAGGCTCGTTGTCGCCGTCGGCGATCGAGGTGATGATCACACCAGCTTTTTCGTAGTCGGGCAAGAGGTCGGCCCAGACCTGCTGGGAGAAGCCGATCGGGCTGACGGCGAACGGGTCGTACGTCAACGCGTCGACCATCGCCTGGTGCAACGTTGCCGCACCGTCGCCGAGTGCGTCGTATTGCAGGTACTCGGTCTTCCAGCCGAGCGCCTTCGCCGCAGCGAGCGCACCATCGCTGATCACGTTGCACTGCGGGAGCTCGCAGCCGATGACCACGTAGGTCTTGTCCTGAGCGACCGAGCCGGTGAGCGGCACGGTTTGCTTGATCGCCGTCGGTGCCTCGGCGAACGCGGCAACCGCGGCGGCTGCTGCTTCGGCTTCCGCAGCTGAGGCATCAACCGCGCCAGCGGTGGTGACGACGGCTTCCTCGCCGGCGTCGGTTGCCTCGGCGGCGGGTGGCGCGTCGGTAGCCGGCGTCGACTCGGCGTCGCTCCCGCATGCGGTGGCGACGAGTGCGAGTGCGACGACAGCCGCCCCGATCCGTGATCGCTTCATGAATTCCCCCTCTGCATGGTGCCCGGATGGCCCCATGGGACAACTACATCACGCGTGGGACAAACTGTCAACAGTGTTGTTGAAAATATCTCGGGTTCGGTGCCTCAGGACCGCAATCCGGCGACCACCAGTTCGGCATAGGCGACGCCGATCTCCTCTGCCGTGTCCGGCGAGCGGTCGGGCACGAACCAGCGGTTGGTCCAATTGATCATCCCGATGACACCGAAGGCGAGCACGCGGGCCGAGGCGATGGGGCGGACGGTGCCGTCGTCGATCCCCTCCTGAACGATGGCGATGATTGCGTCGTCGTACTTGCGGTTGATCGAACGCATGAACTGCGACCACTCCGTCCGGTCGGCCTCGACATGCGACAGGTCCTCGCGGATGTATACGTACAGCAGCGGGTAGTTGCGACCATAGGAACGCATCAGTTCGATCACGAGCTGGCGGAGCTTCTCCAGTGCCGGTTCACCGGATGCGAGCACCGACTCGGCCATTGCGACGTTGGCCTCGGACACCTCACGGATGACTTCGTCGAACAGCTCGCGCTTGTTGGCGATGTAGTAGTACAGCGACGCCCGGTCGGTGCCGAGCGCCTTGGCCACTGCGGTGAGGCTCGTGCCCTTGAAGCCGCGTCGGTTGAAGATCTCTGCCGCCGCGTGTGCAATCTCGCGTCTGCGCTGCTGGTACGAAGCCGAGCCCTTGTCGAGCGCCGACTTGCGCCGCCGACCGATCTCGCTGAGCGACGCTTCGCCGTCGTCCGAGAGGGTTTCGACGGTCGGGTTCTGGTCGCTGACGCTCACGTCGGCCAACGTAGTTGTCGGCGCTGGGCCGTCATCGACCCATCCATTGCGCTGGGCGTTTCTCGGCGAACGCCGCTGCGCCCTCGCGGGCATCGTCGGTGGCCAGGATGCCCTCGACCAAAGCCCGTTGTCGGTCCCAGACCTCGTCGAGCGGCCACGAGGCCGATTCGGTGACGATCTGTTTGGTCATCGCCACTGCCTGCGGGCCGTTCGCGGCAATCGCCGTCGCGAGCCCACGCGCACCGTCGAGTGCCCCGCCGGGCGGGGTGAGGCGGTTCACCAGGCCCCAGTGGTGAGCCACCGTTGCGGGCATGTGCGCACCGGTCAGGGCGTACTCCAACGCGATCTGGCGGGGGATGCGGTGCGGCAACCGGATGAGGCCTCCCGATCCGGCCACAAGGCCGCGGGTCACCTCGGGGATGCCAAAAATTGCTGTCTCGGCGGCGACGACGAGATCGCACGCCAACACGATCTCGCAACCGCCGGCGAGCGCGTACCCTTCGACTGCGGCGATGAGCGGTTTTCGCGGCGGGGTCTCGGTGATCCCCGCCAAGCCACGGCCCTCGATCTCGGGTCGCTCGCCGTGGAGGAACGCCTTGAGGTCCATCCCGGCGCTAAACGTGCCGCCTGCACCGGTGAGGATGCCGATGCGTAATGCCGGGTCGGCATCAAGCTCGTCCATCGCCGCAGCGATGCCCTCCGCCGTCGCCGCGTTGATCGCGTTGCGAACGTGCGGCCGGCTGATGGTGACGACGAGGGTGTGACCTTCGTGGACAGCGGTGACCTCAGCGGTTGCCATCCCGACGACGGTATTGCTCGTTCGCGCCTCTGTCAACAGAAACGTTGACATTTCGCTCGGTGCCTCCTACGGTACCTGCCCATGTCCGATCTGTTCTCGCTCACCGGAAAAGTCGCCATCGTCACCGGAGGGTCGCAGGGCATCGGCCTGATGATCTCGCGCGGCCTCGTCGATGCCGGCGCCAAGGTCTATGTGTCGTCACGCAGACGCGACGTGTGCGACACCATCGCCGCCGAGCTCTCCGAGCATGGCTTGTGCGAATCTTTGCCGGGTGACGTATCGACGGAACAGGGCGTGTTGCAGCTCTCCGGCGATCTCGCCGAACGGGAAGAGATGCTGCACGTCCTGGTCAACAACGCCGGCACTGCGTGGGGCGCGCCGCTCGCGACATATCCCGACAGCGCCTGGGACAAGGTGCTGGCCACCAACGTGAAGGGCGTGTTCAACCTGAGCCGGGCGGTGCTCCCGATGTTGGAGCGAAGCGCTGGGGCACGTGACCCGGGGCGGATCATCAACGTCGGTTCCATTGACGGCTTCCGGGTGCCGGCGCTGGAGAACTACGCGTACTCGGCTAGCAAGGCGGCGGTGCACCAGATGACGCGGGTGTTGGCCCAGCAACTCGGCCCGCGCAACGTCACCGTCAATGCGATCGCGCCCGGGCCGTTCCCATCGAAGATGATGGCGACGACTCTCGCCGAGGTGGGCGACGAGTGGAAGGCGAAGTGCCCGCTGGGCCGCCTGGGCGAACCCGATGACATGGCGGGCATCGCGGTGTACCTCGCCTCGCGCGCCGCAGCATTCGTCACCGGCCAGGTGATCGCCGTCGACGGTGGGTTCTCGACCAGCCCCTGGTGACCGGGCGACCAGTCGACCGGGCCACCTCAGTCGACCGGGCATCTCAGTCGACCAGGCACTTCAGTCGACCGGGCCGCCGGCGACGTAGAGCACTTGACCCGACACGAAGCTCGAACGCGCATCGGCGAAAAACGAGATTGCGTTGGCAATGTCGGCGGGCTGCCCCGCTCGCCGCACGGCAATCGAGCTGACCGCCTCGACGGTGAGCTCCTCCATCGTCATGCCGAGCCGCGCCGCCACCGCTGCAGTCATCGCCGTGGGGACGAATCCGGGAGCCACCGCGTTGACCGTGATGCTGAACGGACCCAACTCGATGGCGAGCGCTTTGGTGAGCCCGATCACACCGGCCTTGGCCGCTGCATAGTTGGCCCGTCCCCTGTCGCCCACCGCCGCGGTGCTGGCCAGGTTGACGATTCGGCCCCACCTGGCTTGGCGCATGTGAGCTTCCACAGCACGGCACATGAGGAACGCGCCACGCAGGTTCACCGACACCACGAGATCGAAGTCGGCTGCCGACATCTTGCCGAGGAGTGCATCGCGCAAGATGCCGGCGTTGTTGACCAGTACAGCCGGTGGACCGAGCGCGTCGGTGATCGCTTCGACAGCGGTGGCCACGGCGTCTTCGTTGCTGACGTCGGCACCAACGGCCACCGCCCGGCGACCGAGCGCTTCCACCACCTTCACCGTGGCGGCGCACGCTCGCGCGTCGAGGTCGACCACAGCGATGTCATGGCCGTCGGCGGCGAGTCGCACGGCGATCTCGGCACCGATCCCCTGAGCGGCGCCGGTGACAACCGCAACGGGGTGTTCCCGTCTCGTAGCGGCCGCGGTGGAGGTTGAGGCCGAGGTGGAGGCGCGCGCATCGGATGTTGGGTCGGTGGCGTACGTGTTCACGGATGCCCCGTTTCGCGTGTCACAACCTCCGCGGCCAAGACCTCCGCGGCCAGAACCTGTGCGGCCAACTCGGCGAGCAGGAACTTGCGCGGGCGTCCGCTCGGGGTGAGGGGAACATCGTCGGCGGCTATCTGGCGAACGAACTTGGGGACCTTGAACCGGGCGAGACGCTGCGCGCAGTGGGCGATCAGCTCGCCTTCATCCACGGTGGCGCCTGCAGTTGGAACGATCCAGGCCAAGCCGGCCTCACCCATGCGCCGGTCGATGACCGCCACGACGTACGCCTGAGCAACACCCGGGTGTGCGGTGAGCACTGCTTCGACCTCGGCCGGCATCACCTGCTCGCCGCCGCAGCGGTAGCACTCCTTGCGGCGCCCGGCGAGGGTGATGTAGTCGTCGGTGTCCAGCGTGCCCAAATCGCCGGTCCGCAGCCAGCCCTCGGCGTCGAACGACTCGGCGGTCTCCTCGGGTTTGTTGTAGTAGCCAGCCGTGACGCCGATGCCACGCACCATCAGCTCGCCCACCTCGCCGCGCGGTAGCTCGCGCCCGGTCTCGGGGTCACACACCCGGTACACGGCCAGCCGCCCGTCGTTGTCAGGATCACCGGCGACACCCACGTCGCGGAGCCGCCCGTTGGTGGTGCGCCAAGTGTCGATCGTGTCGTCCATGCGCGTGACCGTTGTCGACGCTGTCGTCTCGCTCATGCCGTACCCGGTGGTGATCTCGACCGGGCCGAACACGTCGACGATGTCGTCCCAGATTCCCACCGGCGACACCCCTCCGGAGTTGATCAGCGAGGTCAACCCGGACAGGTCATAGCAGTCCTCGCCGACACTGGCGCGGGCGCGGGCGGCTTCGATGACGGCCTGGGTCATGATCGGCACCAGCAGCACATCCGTGGCCCGGTGCCTGACGATGCTTTCGAGCGTGGCGGTGGGGCTGAAGTTCAGCTGCGGGATGATCGCCCCGCCGACGAACAGGACGGCGAGCAAGCCCTCGACGTAGCCATACACGTGATACATCGGCAGCGAGAACGAGATCCGCCGTGCGTCCTCGAACGATCGCCCGTAGGCGCTGCCGTAGGCGGTGCGCAGGAACATGTCGTGGGTGAGCACGACCCCTTTCGGGGTGCCGGTGGTGCCGGAGGTGTAGAGGATGTCCGACGGCGAATCGGGTCCGAACCCGCTCACCGGCGACCACCCCACCGATGTCTCGGCCAGGTCCTCCAGCGTTGCTGCTCCGATGCGACCGTCGCCTTCGGCGGACACGACGTAGACGTTGCGCAGCTTGGGGAACCGGTCGCCACCGCCACGCTGTTCCCAACCGGGAGCCAGTTCGTCGAGCGCGCCCAGGTAGTCGAGGTCACGGAAGCTGTCCATCGTGATCAACGCCACGGCGTCGGACTGCCCGATGACGTACCCGAGCTCGTCGCGCCGGTTCAAGAAGTTGACCGGCACGGTGACGGCACCAGCGCGGGCGATCCCGAACTTGACCGCGACGAACTCGGGTTGGTTGGCCAGCACGATGGCGACGTGCTCGCCCGGACGCACCCCCGCCGACACCAGCCCGGTGGCGATGCGCGTCGACCACTCCTGGATGTCGCGGTAGCTGTAGGTG
>JAYURF010000549.1:0-3168 GCA_043756365.1 Acidimicrobiales bacterium | reverse complement strand
TGACCAGTGGGGCAACCGGTTTGATTGACGATGTCGTGGATCGGGCGGCGACCGGCTTGGTTGCAGGATCGTCAGCTGCGTCGATTGCCAGCTCCGAGGTGACCGCATGGGGCAGGTCTGTCGTGGCACCCGCGCCTGCAGCTCGTCGGGTCGATCGGCGTCGGTCGCCCTTGGGACGAACTGCTCCATCGGCAACGCCGCCTTCGCTGTCGCGGGCGCGGAGACCGGGGTCGATCACGGTACGTTCCGGCGCGTGATGGCCGGCTTCACGAGCATGACCTGAAGGGCCGACTCTGGCAGCGGCGCGGCTGGTGCCAGTGACTCGATTCGATTCCGCGTTCCGTTCGGCTGCCGGCCGTCGATTCACTACCGAGTTCGTCGCATTCGCACCGGTTGATTGATGCGACGTCGGCGGCTCGATTCGTTGCTCCGGGCGAAGCGGAAGTGGGGGGCCCTTCGCGCGCGTTCCTGGCACCAGAGTGGTCGCATCGCCTTCGCGCCGCAGCGTGAGTCGGCGCGTCGATGCGGGCCGATCTTCAGAAGAACCGCCGTCCGTCACGAGGGGCAGCCTACTGCGAGCAGAATGCGCAACGCTGAGCGCGCACCAGTGCGGGTTTCGGTATGTGGAATGTCGGATGCCTTAGCGGTCGGGTCCGGTCCAGTAGTTGGTTTCGAGTTGCTGGTCGGCGGGGAACCGCAGGAATCCCTCGTCGGTGTAGGGACGTTTCTTTCGAAGCGACAGGAACAGGCCCCACGCCATACTCGGTGCAACTCGGGCCAGCGGCCTAGCCAGCGGCCCCGGCAACGGGTAGAAGTTGCTGCCACCGCGAGCGACCACCTCGTAACCGTCGGGGAAGCACCGTTCGAGCGTGCCCACGAAGTCGCGATAGGTGTAGCCACGAACGTGAGCGCTGGCACTGATGATCGCACTTGGCTGCTGCCCGAGCAAGAGCAGGATGCGATTGTGCAGCGACGCCAGGTTCGGTACGCCAATGATCGCATGACCGCCGACGGGGAGCACGCGGGTGACCTCGTGCAGGACCCAGAACAGTTCCTTGACGTGTTCGAAGATCTGGTTGGCGATGACGACATCCACCGCGCCGTCAGCGAAAGGAAGCCGGTCACGTTCGAGGTTGACGTTGTGAACCGTGACGTGTCGGGCTTCGAGTTCGACACGGTACGGCAGGTGGACCTCCACGCCGTGCAGGGCTGCGCCAGGCACCACCCGATGCGCGGCGGCGAGGTCGTCGCCGTGCCCGGCACCGAGGTCGAGCACCGTGGCGAACGGCGCTGCATCAGCGAGGTACCGCTCGATCAGATGGCGTCCGTAGTTGAGTGACGGGTTGACAACCCGGTAGACGAGATCCTCGAGGCGTGGCACCGGTCCACCTTAACGAGGGACTGATGCGGGCTTCGATACAGTGCCGCCGATGCAGCCCGACGCCAACGGCCGGCCCAGAAGGGACGCCGACCAGGCGAACCCGTCCGTTGTCGTCACCACTCACTACTGGGAGCCACATACCGGAGGCATCGAGACCGTCGCCGCGGCACACGCCACCGAGCTCACGCGTCGAGGCTGGTCCGTGCGCGCGCACTCGTCGTGGACCGATCGGACCTCGACACGTTCGACAGTCGATGGGCTGTTTCGCCTCACCAGGCACCGGGTGTTGAACCCGCTCGAACGGTGGGCCAATGTGCCCGTGCCGTTCCCGCTGCCGGGGCTGCGACGGCGGTTGATGGCTGACGTGCGCTCGTCGAGCATCGTGGTGGCCCACGGCCACGTCTACCCGATCTCGGTCACGGCGGCGCGCGCTGCCGCGTCCGCTGGGCGCCCCTTCGTCGTGATCCAGCACAGTCCGTGGGTGGAGTACCCGCGACCTGTTGAGGCCATCGAACGGGTGGCAGACCGCGTGGTCGGGCGAAGAGTTTTGGAAGCGGCTCGCACGGTGATATGCGTCTCGGAGTTCACCCAGGATTACGTCCGATCGATCGCCCCGAACGCTCGCACCACGGTCATCGCGAACGGCGTCGACTCGACCCGCTTCGTTCACGGCGATCGACACGGTCGCGACGATGTTGTTCGCTTCGTCGCGGTCCGCAGGCTCGTGCCTCGTACCGGAGTCGACTTGCTGGTCGAGGCGTGGAGGCGTGCCGACCTGCACCCACACGCGGAGCTGCTGATCGCCAGCGACGGACCGATGCGTGGCGCGCTCGAACGGGCCGCACAGGGTCTGCGGGGCATCACATTTCTCGGGCGGGTGGACGACGACACGTTGGTTGGGTTGCTCCAGAACGCCGACGCCACGGTGGTCCCGACGCGCTCGGGTGAAGGTTTCGGACTGGCTGCGGCCGAGGCCCATGCGTGTGGAACTCCTGTCATCGCCACCAATCAGGGAGCGCTCGGCGAGGTCGTTCGTGACGGGGTTGACGGTCTGCTCGTACCAACCGGTGACGTCGGTGCGCTCGCGCGCGCGCTGACGCGCTTCACTCACGACCCGACCCTGCGCGCCCAACTGCGGTCCGGTGCAGCAGGCACCGACTGGTCGTGGGAAACGGTTGGCGGCCGACTCGACGCGCTGCTGCGCGACATCATTGGCTGATCGCCGTCGTTGCGCCGGGGGCATCGATGTCATCCGAGTTGTATCGGCAGACTTTTACGGTTCTTGACAAACGGCTGTGGCGGTTCCCACCTTCCAGCAGGCTCCCCGCTGCTACCCGCCGGAGCAGCCATGCGACAGTACGTCAGCTCGACTCGGCGGTCTCGACAGTGCCGCCCGCAACGGCTACTTACTTACGCAGCGGCATGCCCTGGCTGTCGGGAACGCTGTTGGTGGCGATGCGGACCATGTCGATCAGCGCCCAGATTCCGCAGCCGCCGAGGGTGAACAGCTTGCCGAGACCGAGCCCGGTGTTGCCGAGATAGAACTGATCGACGCCGAGGCTTCCGAGGAGTACCGACAAGATCAGCGCCGTCGACCACTCCTTGTCGGAATAGACCCCGGGCACCTGTGACGCCGGGAACCAGCCACCGTCAGCACTACGGACCTGTGTGTTGGAATCGAGCTGCTTGGTGCGGGCCATCTGTTGCAACTGCTGGGCGTAGAGCGGCCCCTCCTCGCGGCCCATCATGTACACGTAGTAGGGCCCACTACCGACCATCCCCGGCCC
>JAYURF010000548.1:0-3174 GCA_043756365.1 Acidimicrobiales bacterium | reverse complement strand
CCATCGATCCGCTGCGGTCGACCAGCAAACACAAAGCGGTACCCGGCTTGGCCCAGCCACGCACTCGCAACCGTTCCGGGTCGACGGCGTGCAGACCGGCGCCTGCTTCGACCAACGCGTCGAGGCTCGCGTCGATATCGAGATCGCCCGCATCGGGCCGATACTTCTGCTCAACGATCTTGCCGATCCCGCGCGGTCGCATCGGACCGCGGCGGCTCACATCGAGGAACAGCCTCCCGGCGAGGCGGCGGGCGAGTTCGCGCAACTTCGGATCGGTGGCTGCGGTGAGGTCGGCCAACAAGGCCATCGTCTCGTCCGGGTCGTCGCGCATCGACGCATCGAGTGCAGCCTCGTCGAGGTGGCCAACCTCTGGTGACACCTGCTCGAAGCGGGGGTTGCGCGACAACTCACGGCGCGACGTGGTCTTACGTTGGGCATCGGCGACCGCTTCGTCGGCCTCGGCCCCCTCCTTGGCCCGCGGCGGTCGCTTCAGCGAGAGCTGGTGGCCCCGGTCGGGGCTCCAGCTTTTCCCCCATCACCGGCCCCTTCGTCGCCCCCACCAATGCGGCCGAAGACGTCCTCCCACAGCTCGGTGACGATGCCCTCACTGGTGCGCGGCGACCCTTCACGAAGCCGCACCCTGCCCGAGATCGCCACGATCGCCGCATCGAGCGACACGCTCGGGTGCGTCGACGACAACCCGCGCAGCTCGCCGAGCGACCGGGCCACAAGCGCCATGTCGAGCGCACCGCGCACCGACGACCCCACGCGCAGATCGTCGTGATCTCGGGTGCGTCGCACCAGCTCGACCACCAGTTCCAGCCACTGCCGATCGAGTGGATCCCCCGATGTGAGCGCGACACCGCGCTGGACGATCGACACTTCATCGGCTGCGCTCTGATACGTCATCGATAGCCGGCACATCCGGTCGTACACCGCACTGCTGATCCGCGCCGTACCGACCGCGTCGAACGGGTTCATCGCCGCAACCAGCCGAAACCCGGGAGCGCACATGATCCGGCCGAGACGCGGGACGTGCAGCTCCTGCTCGCTCATCACCGTGATCAACACGTTGAGCGTTTCCTCGGGGATGCGGTTGATCTCCTCGATGTACAGCAGCGAACCAGCGGTCATCGCGGTCACCAGGGGACCGTCGACGTACACGTCGGGCGAGTAGCCGTCGGTGAGCACGCGGGCGGGGTCGAAGTGGCCGACGAGTCGCGCCGGGGTGAGCTCGGCGTTGCCCTCGACGAACTCGAAACCGATGCCGAGCTCGTGCGCGACGGCGCGCAGCAGCGTGCTCTTTCCGGTCCCAGGCGGTCCCTCAAGGACGATGTGTCGATCGGCGGCCAACGACGCGACGACGAGTTCCAGCTCGCGCCGTCGCCCCACCACCTGGCCGAGCAGGCGGTCGATCAGCGCAACGGTCACCTGTGTCGGCTCAGTCGTACTTCAACACGCCACGGATGTTGGTGCCGGCTCGCATCGCGTCGTAGCCGTCGTTCACACCCTCCAACGGGTACTCGGTGGTGACCAGCCCGTCGAGGTCGAGCTGTCCCTCGCGGTACAACCCGATCAGCTTGGGGATGTCGGCACGCGGGTTGCCGGAACCAAACAGTGAACCGACAACCTGCTTCTCCATCAGCGTGAGGTCGAGCAGGCTGACCGATGCCGACATCTCCATCGCCGGATGGATGTTGGTGACCACCACGCGACCCCGCTTGGCGGTGAGCGCGAGCGCGCTGGCAAGCAGTTCGCCCGAGCCGACGCCCATCGTCATGATCACCTTGTTGGCCATGGTTCCCCAGGTGAGATCGGTGATCCCGGGAAGGGCTTCCTCGAGCGACGAGAACGTGTGCGTGGCACCGAACTCCATCGCCTTCTCGCGCTTGAACTCGACCGGATCGATGGCGATGATCCGCTTCGCTCCGGCCAAGCGGGCACCCTGGATCGCGTTGGCCCCGATGCCACCGATGCCGACCACTGCGACGGTGTCGCCAGGGCGCACCTCGGCCGCGTACACGCTGGATCCCCAGCCGGTCACCACGCCGCACCCGAGCAGGCAGGCCCGGTCGAGCGGCACGTCGTTGTCGATCTTGATGCAGCTCGCCTCGCTGACCACGGTGTGGTGGGCGAACGTGCCCAGCACGCACATGATCGCGAGGTCCTTGCCCTGCGCGTGATGGCGGCTGCTGCCGTCGATCATCTGACGACCCAGCCCGATCAGCGCACCGAGGTCGCACAGGTTCTGGTGGCCGGTGGAACAACTGACGCACCGGCCGCACGAGGGGATGAAGCCGAACACGACGTGGTCGCCGGGGGCGAGCCAACTCACACCTTCACCGACTTCTTGCACCACGCCGGCACCCTCGTGCCCGCCGATGATCGGCAGCTCGAAGGGCAGGTCGCCGGTGACGAGGTGCTCGTCGCTGTGGCACATGCCGCTCGCGGCGAGCTTCACCAGAACCTCACCCGGGCCGGGCGGATCGAGCTCGATCTCTTCCACACTCCACGGCGAGTTGGTTTCCCACAAGATGGCAGCTTTGGTCTTCACGAGTGACCCCCAGGTCGTTCCAGTCCGATGCCCGCTGACGTTAGCGGTGCCTGCGACACCGTGCCGCACCGTGCCCGCCATGCCGTCGCCGGGCTGCAGTCAGGCCAGCTCCACAGGGGGCTCGGCGTCGCTGACCATGTGCAGCGTTTGCACGGCGCGGGTCATGGCCACATACAGCAGGCGAGCACCGCGCGCGGTACCTCCGAGGATCTCGTGCGGGTTGACCACCACGACGCCGTCGAACTCGAGGCCCTTCACTGCCTCCGGGGCAAAGATCGGCACCTCATCGTGATCGAGGTGTTGCACCCTGGCCGAGGCCCGCAGACCAACCGTCGCGAGTGCCTCGCCGATCGCGGCGAACCAGCCCTCGGGGGCGACCACGCCGGTGTTGTGATGGCGGTGGCGGACGGCGACCACCTCGGCGGCGACCGCTGCGGCGAGCAGGTCGCTCGACTCGACGCGCACGAAGCTCGGTGGATCACCCTCGAATCGCACACTGGTGCTGGCCACGGTATCGACCGCTGTGAACGGCAGCAGCCGGTTGGCGACGTCGAGGATCGGCCCCGGCACGCGGTATCCGATCGTCAACCGAGCGATCGATCCGGTGGCGCGGGTGAGGT
>JAYURF010000547.1:0-3175 GCA_043756365.1 Acidimicrobiales bacterium | reverse complement strand
ACGACGAAGGCCACCAGCGGCCAGGGAAGCCGTCGCTTGACCATTGCCACGATGAGGACGATCGTCACGAGCACCGAGACGGCGGTGATGATGTCGGTTGGCGAAGCGAGCGGGCGGATGAACGCTTCAAAGGTGTTCTTCACTGCGGTGAACCCGAAGCTGGTGCCTTCGTCCCAGGCCTCGGTCTGCACCCGGAACCAGGCCCATTCGTCGGTGCGTACGTACAGGTACAGCTGGAACGCGATGAACCCGATCGGGGCGAGGGCTGGGGCGATGAGCGCCCGCCACTGCCGGTGGTGCTTGATCGCAAGGAACGCGGCGACCGCACATGCGGCCACGAGGGCGAGCCCGTTTGGTCGCGTCGCAGTGCCGACCGCGGCGAGCAACCCGGCCAGCAGCCACCGTTCCTGCAGGAGCATCAGCAGGCATGCGGCGGCGAGCACGATCAGGGTGGCTTCCGAGTACGTGAGGCTGAGCGCAACGCTGCCGGGGAAGAACGCCATCAGCAGCATCGAGCGGTACCCGACCCGCTCGCCGAACAGGTGCTTGGCGATCAGGCCGACCAGCCAGAGGGCCACGGCACCCAGCACGAAGTTGACGAACACCCCGGCGAACACGTCGCCGCCGGGCAACACGAAATCAGCTGCGTTGACCACCAACGGGTAGACCGGGAAGAACGCAGCCCTGGCTTCGGGCATGTTGTAGGTGACGTCGGCGGGGATGCTGGTCGGGTATCCCGAACGGATGATCCAGTAGTACCAGGCACCGTCCCACGAGGTGAGCACCTGCAGGATCAGCCCGATCGCATTCTTCGGGCGAGGGAGCCCGAGGCGGTTCGAATCGGCGACATCCTGCGCGGCAACGATCGCTGCGCCGGCGATCACGCACAGCCGCGACACGAGGTAGGCGATGCCGGCCCGGCGGAGCATGGACGGCCACATCGATGGCACCGATGGCGTGTCGCTGGGCGCGGGAGCAGTGGAAACGGCAGTACTCATCGGCGTGACGACGCTAACACTCGGACCGGGTTGAACCCCGGCAACGACGCTCGCGAATCGTCCCCGGTCACCACCGGGCCATCGGCAGGATTCGCTTTCGTGGACCGAACTTCGGCGCACCTCCGACGTCGAGTTGGAGGAGGCGCACCACACGGCCGCGCTGGCCACGGTACCGCTTGAGCAGGGCGAGCATCCGTTCATCGGAGGCGCGGGGCTCCCCGGCGAGGGCCCAGGCCACACTGTTCTTCACGTGGAAATCGCCGACGGGCACCGCGTCGGGTTCGCCGAGTGCGGTGGCCAGAACCACGCCGATCGTCCATTCGCCGACACCCGCGATCAGGACCAGCTTGCGGGCTGTCTCGACGCTGCCGGCGTCGGCCCAGTCCCACAACTTGGTGGCGTGGCGGGCAACAGCGATGAGGGCCCCGGCACGTTTGCGTTCGATGCCCAGCGGATGGAACCACCAACTCGGCGTGGCGGCCAGGCGGTCGGGATGCGGTGGCAACCGGAGCACAGTGCCGTTGGTGGGGGCTGGCCCGGGGGCTACGTCACCGAGCTCGAGACACAGCTGCCGCCACTGCGCGCATGCTTCACCGGCGGTGATCCGCTGCGCCAGGATGACCGGCAACAGTTCGTGGTACAGATCGCGGCTGGCCCCGAGTCGCAGGTACGGATGGTTGTGCTGGGCGCGCAGCACGACGGGGTGGGCGTCGTCTTCGAAGAGCACCGGTCGGTCGTGGAGACCGAGCAGGTGCGGGACCGTCGCCTCCAGCCAGCGCGCACCGGATCCCCAACTGCGTGTGCGGACGCTGCCGTCACGCCAATCCACGTGCACAGTGGCTGGACCGTCGGGCGTGTGCGTGGCCCGCCACAGTTCGCCTGGCAGCAGCCGTGTCGTAGGATCCCCACTGCCATACCGCAACGGCGACAGCGTGGTCCGGTGCGGCACCAGAACGCCATCGAGTGGCTCAGGGTGGACGGCAAGCATCGACACCCCCCGACCGTACCAACCCCCTGTGACAGAGAAGCCCCGATCGGACCGTCCCCCACCGACGAGCCAGCCTCGGTTCGGGGTGGGCGCCCGGTTGTCGAGTTTGCCACCGTGGCGGTGTGTTTCTCGACAGGCGCCAGCTCCAGGTCCCGGCTGGTTGACTCGCGGTTGGTCTCGGTTCGGGGTGAGCGCCCGGTTGTCGAGTTTGCCACCGTGGCGGTGTGTTTCTCGACAGGCGCCAGCTCCATGGTCCCGTCTGGTTGGTCGCGGTTGGTTTCGGTCTCGGGGTGGAGCGCCTGGTTGTCGAGTTTGCCACCGTGGCGGTGTGTTTCTCGACAGGCGCCAGCTCCATGGTCCCGGCTGGTTGGCTCGCGGCGCCCGTGGGGTGGCTGGACTCGGGGGTTTGGCGTGGCTCGGGGCACGATGGGGTGATGGATACTGCCTCACCGGACCCGTCATCGACCGACGTCGGCGAGGTGGTGCGGAGCGCGCCGCGGGAGGGGGTCGCGCAGCTGACGCTCAACCGACCCGCCAAGCTCAATGCGATGACGTCCGAGCTGGTGCAATCGCTGCATGATCACCTCGACGCCATCGCCGTCGATCCGAGCGTCCGGGTCGTCGTCCTCACCGGCGCCGGCCGGGGGTTCTGCGCCGGGCTCGACCTCGGTGGGTACGGAACCGCACCGCACTCCGCTGGGTTCGGCCGAACGCAAGCGGGCTTCGCCACCCAGAAACACATCGCTTCGCTCATCCCACACCTGCGCTCGCTGCCGCAACCGGTGATCGCCGCGGTGAACGGTCCGGCAGCTGGCGGTGGATTCGCACTCGTGCTGGGTAGCGACATTCGCCTAGCTAGCCGCTCGGCCAGGTTCAATGCGGCGTTCATCCGCATCGGGCTGTCGGCCTGCGACATCGGTACCAGCTGGCTCCTGCCCCGCCTGATCGGCGCGTCCCGAGCCCAGGAGTTGATGCTGACCGGGCGCGTGTTCGATGCCGACGAGGCGTACCGGATCGGCCTCGTCGTCGATCTGGTCGACGACCACTCGCTGCTCGACGCCGCCTATGCCACAGCCGATCTGGTGATGGCCAACGCCCCCTTCGGCGTGTCGCTGACCAAGGAAGGGATGTGGACCGCATTGGAGATCCCCGGCATGCAGGCGGCAATCGATCTCGAGAACCGCCAACA
>JAYURF010000546.1:0-3178 GCA_043756365.1 Acidimicrobiales bacterium | reverse complement strand
CGATGATCCCCGACCGGGAGTCGATGACCCTGCGGTTCCGCCCCGGCCCCGTGTTCGCCAACATCGTCGTGTTCGACGAGTTGAACCGAACCAGCCCGCGCACCCAGGCCGCATTGCTGGAGGCGGCGGAGGAAGCCACCGTGTCGGTCGATGGGGTCACCCACCGGCTACCCGATCCGTTCATGCTCGTCGCCACGCAAAATCCGCTCGAGATCCTCGGCACCCACCGCCTCGGCGAGGGTGCCCTCGACCGCTTCGCCGCGGTCGTCACCCCCGGCCGCCCCGGGTTCGCCGACGAGGTGGAGGTGCTGGCGGGACGTCGCGGACGAACCCTGTTGGCCGGCGTTGTGCCCGTCGCCCCAATGCAGGCGATCACCCTGGCGCGCACGATCGTGGAGCAGATCCACGTGGCCGAGCCGATCGCCCGGTACGTGGTGGAAGTGCTCGACGCAACGCGCACACATCCACGAGTGCGACTCGGTGCTTCGACTCGGGCGGGTGTGGCCCTGATCGGCCTGGCGCGCTCGATGGCGATGCTGCGCGGGCGGGCGTATGTGGTGCCCGACGACATCGCCACCGTCGCGGTGCCAGCGTTGGCCCACCGGGTGCTGGTGATCGACGGCTCGTTGGCGGCGGGGCGAGACGTCGTGGGCGAGTGCCTCGCCCGGGTCCGCCCGCCATCGGCGTGAACCGGCTCGCGGCACATCGGCCCGCGCCGAGCCGGGATCGCGGCATGGCCCGCCCGGTCGGGCTGGCACCTGGCGCCGTGGCGCTCGTCGCTGGGTGGTGTGCCGCGTACGCGATCGCCTGGCTCACCGGGGCTGCGTCGGTGGTGGTGGTTCTGGCCATCCTGGCCGTCGGTGCCGCCGGCGCCGTCGGAGGCGGCTGGTGGCGGCTCACTCGAGCGGCGAAGACGCAACTCGCCGTCGCCGCACACACCGAAGTAGGCGCCAACTCCGCCGTCGCCGTGCGGCTGGCTCGCTCGCCGCACCCGGTGCATCTGCGGATCATTGATCGTGGCGACGACGTGGTGAGCGGCTGGGTGACGGCGGGCAGCCTCGACGCCGACGCCTGCTTCACCCGGCGCGGGGTGATCGATCACCTCGAGACCCGCGTCCGCACTGCGGGTGCCGCCGGGCTGGTGTGGTGGGAGCGCCGTGAACGCGTCGACATCGACGGTCTCGTCATCGCCCCGCCTCCGAGCGGCCCAGGGGCCCGCGTGGAAATGGCCGACGGCCACAGCGATACCGAAATCGAGGGCACGAACTCCGGCATCGGCGGTGAGGAGATCGACGGGATCCGGCCGTGGCACGACGGCGACAGCGAGCGGTCGGTGCACTGGGCATCGTCGCTGCGCAGCGGAACGCTTGTGGTCCACGACCACCACGATCCGTTGCCACAGCGCTGGATCGTGCGCGCCAACCCGGCAGCGGCCGACCTCGACGACGAAGCCGCCCGCTGCAGGTGGTCGCTCGATGAGGCCCGCCGCTGCGGTGCCCATGCCTGGGCGGCCACCGGTGACGGGCCCGCCGTACCGATCACCGACGGGCACGCTGCGGCGCGGTGGAGCGCGAGCTGCGTTCCATCTGCGACTCGGATCCAGATCGGACGCCGTCAACGAATCGCGCAGCAGATCGGGCGAGGCGGCAGGACCGAACCGGGCACCACGCTCACCCCGCGGGCCCGCTGGACCACCGCGGCCGCCACGGGAACCGCATCGCTGATGCTGGCCGGCGCGCTCGAGAGCACCCCGATCGCCACCGGGCTGGTGGCACTCGGGACGATCGCCGCGGCCGCGCTCACCACCCACCTCACGCGCTCCGGGCGCCCGATCCCCGCCGCGTGGCGCGCCTTGGTGACCTTCGCTTCGATCGCCACGCTCGCCGCGATCATGCTCGTCAACAGCGGAGGACTCGACCTGCTGGCGCTGCTGCACGGGCCGCTTCCGCAACTGCTGATGCTGCTCGTCGTGCTGGTCGGGTTCGAGTGCACGGATCGGCGCGCCGCACGGGCCAGCCTGGCAATCTCGGTTGTGGTCGCCACATACGCGAGTGGTCTGCGCGTCGACGGCCGGCTCACGGCGTGGCTCGGGCTGTGGCTGATCTGCATGATCGCCGCGCTCGTGGTCACCGCCGCACCCGGATCGCCATCCCCCGCATCCGGCGCCGCGTCCGGGGCTGCGTCACGGCGTTGGGGCCACGCCGCTGCACGGGCAGGTCTCAAGGTTGGCGCAGGCCTTGTTGCCGCTGTGACGCTGCTGTCGATGGTGTCGGTGCCGTCGGGTCCAGCACCGCTCACCCTGCCGACCTTCCTCGACAACCAACGACCGGTGGGCGCGCCAGGCGTGCTGTCACGGCCCGATGGCACCCCCACCGTGCGCGGCGACCCCGGTGACGGAACGAGAGGCGGCGATACAACTGGCGGCAGCAACGGCGGGTACCCGGGCTTTGCCGAATCGCTCGACACCTCCATCCGCGGGCCACTCAGCGACGACGTGGTGATGCGTGTGCGCGCCCCCGAACCCGACTTCTGGCGAGGACAGACATTTGCCGATTTCGACGGCCGCTTCTGGTACGCCGACGGCGACCTCGGACAGCAGCACAACGGCCCGACAATCAAAGTGCCACCTGCGATCGGTGACCTGGACGAGCCGTGGTCGGGTGTGAGCACCACCCCCTTCGTGCAGACGTACTTCGTCGAAGTCGATCAGCCCAACGTCGTCTTCGCCGCGTACCGGCCGACTCAACTGACCTTCGACGGCACGGTGTGGCTGCGGCCCGACGGCGCGCTGCGCTCCGACATCGTGCTGACCAAAGGCTCAGTCTACACGGTCGTGTCGAGTCGGGCCGAGATCACCGCAACCTCGTTGCGCAACCAGGGCGACGTCGCCGACTACCTCGACACGGGACCCGGGCCGCAACTCGATCGCTACCTGGCGCTGCCGGCGACGATCAGCCAACGCACCATCGACCTCGCCGATGATCTGACCGCGCGTGGCTCGTCCACCTACGACACGGTGCGAGCGATGGAGGCCTGGCTGGGGGCGAACGTCGAGTACGACCTCGATGCACCGGTGCCCGGTGACGGCGTCGATGCCGTCGACGATTTCCTGTTCGAATCGCAGCGCGGATTCTGCGAGCAGATCGCCACGGCACTCGCGGTGATGCTGCGCGCCCAG
>JAYURF010000545.1:0-8969 GCA_043756365.1 Acidimicrobiales bacterium | reverse complement strand
CCGACCGCCCGTGAACGCACTCGATCACCAGAGCTTCAGCGAACTCGCCGAGGCGTTCCAATCGCTCGGCTCGGGGCGCGACGCGTCGGTGGCAATCCTGCGCGCTGCGCCCGGATCGCGGGTGTTCTGCGGAGGTGTCGACCTCCAGGATTCGCCGCGCCGCTACCGACCGGATGGCCGCTTCGAAGACGGCGGCCAACTTGTCGATGCCCGTTTCCAAATCGATCCGGGCCGCGTCGTGCGCGACTGCTTCTGGTCGATCTACGACTGTGCGGTACCGGTGATTGCCGCGGTCGACGGCAAGGCGATCGGTGCTGGGACTGCGCTCGTGGCGAACTGCGATCTCGTGGTTGCCTCCGATCGAGCCAGCTTTGCGCTCACCGAGATCAACGTCGGCGTGCTCGGCGGGGTCCGTCACGCGCAGCGGCTCGTCGGGCCGTTCCTCGCCAAGCGGATGCTGCTCACCGGAGGGTTCGTGACCGCCGACGAGATGTATCGACGGGGTGCGATCGAGGCGGTCGTACCTGCCGAGCAACTGATCGACGCGGCGATGGCGATCGCTCGGCCGATCGCTGCGAAAAGCCCGATCGCGGTGCGGTTGGCCAAGGAGTCGGCCAATCGGGTCGAGTCGCTGTCGTTGCAGGACGGGTACCGGCTCGAGCAGGACTACACCGGTCGCGTCAAACGGCACACCGATTCCGACGAGGCCCGGATTGCGTTCCTCGAAAAGCGCGAACCCGAGTTCCGCTGGGAATAACGCCGCTCAGGACGTGGGCAGCGGCTCCTTCGGGAGACCGAGGATGTTCTCGCCGAGGATGTTGCGCTGGATTTGCGACGTGCCCGCGTACACGGTGCCGCTGCGCGCGTTCAGCAGGAACACATCGATCCACGAGTTCGACGAGTAAATCGCGCCGGGTTCGTCGGCGCGGAAGTGCCTGTACGGTCGACGCCCCTCGCGCACCATCGCGTCGGCTCCGATGATCGACAGAGCCAGATCAACCGCCTGTTGGTGATACTCACTCCAGTAGAGCTTCGAGATCGACGCCACCGCTCCGAGCTCGCCATCGCGCAGGTACTGGGTGAGGATTCGGTAGCCGAGGAAACGCATCGTCTCGACCTTCATGTGGCACCACGCCAGCCGGTCGCGGACGATCGCATCGCGATGAAGTCCGCGCAATCGCGCGAGATCGATGATCCGGTCGAGCTCGGCACGGAAGAAGATCGGGTTGGTCGCCGCCTCCTCGCCACGCTCATGCCCGAGCAGGCTGTTGGCCACCGTCCAGCCCTTGTTCACCTCGCCAACCACGCTCTCGGCTGGCACATGGACATCGGTGAAGAACACCTCGCAGAACTCGGCGTCGCCAGTCAGTGTGGTGATCGCCCGCACCTCCACCCCGGGCGTGTCGATCGGGCACAGCATGAACGTGATACCACGGTGCTTCGGCGCCTCGGCATCAGTTCGGGCGAGCACGAAGATCCCCGTACCGTCGAGGCCGCGAGATGTCCAGATCTTCTGCCCGTTAAGCACCCAGTGGTCGCCGTCGCGAGTTGCGCGTAGCTTCAGCCCGGCCAGATCCGAGCCGGCTTCGGGTTCGGAGTAGCCCTGCACCCACACGTCGTCGCCCGACAAAATGCCGGGTAGCCAACGGCGCTTCTGTTCCTCGGTCCCCCATCGCACGAGCGTGTTACCGAGCATCTTCACGCTCGTTGTGTCGGCTACCCGGCCGAGCGGCACACGCGCCCGGGCCATCTCCTGGGCCAGCACCACCTGTTCGACCTTGGTCCGGCCGCCCCCGCCGTACTCGACCGGCCATGTGATGCCGATGAAACCGTGCTCGAACAGCGTGCGCCGCCACGTAATCGAGAACGCCTCGGCCTCGTGCTGATCGAGCACACCGATGCCCTGCCAGTTGTCGGGAAGCGTCGCCGCGAGGAACGTGCGCACATGGGTGCGGAAAGCCTCGGCCTCCGCAGGGAACGTCAGGTCCATCGAGCCGGCGTGGCATCGATGACGTCGGGGTACTGCAACATGAACTTCATCAGTGCCCCCAAGCATCTCCGGTACGTGCCACGAGATCTGATTCTGACACATTCGTCAGATCTGGTTCATACCGGTCACTCTCAGCTGGCATGCTGGTGCCGCTCGCTCCCCGACGACCCGTGAGGCCTGATATGTCCCTTGATCTCGATGCGGCCAACTACACGTTGGCGGGTTTGCGCCCATTTCCGGTGGCGGTGACCACGATCGACAACGGGCGGATCAACGGGCTGATGTCGTTGTCGGCCGGTGCCGGCAGCATCGTCCCGGAAGCGCCGCGGATGACCATCGGACTCACCAAGTACAACCTCACCCACGACATGGTCGTCAGCTCGGGGCTGTTCTGCGTACACCTGCTCGGCAACGACGCCGACATCATCGACGCGTCGTTGCACATCCTGATGGCCCTCGGTGGCAGCTCGGGGCGCGACGGCGACAAGCTGGACGGGCTCGCCACCAAGCCGGGACAGACCGGGTGCCCGGTCCTGCTCGACGCTCTCGCGTACGTCGAATGCACGGTGGCCAACAGCATGGATGCCGACGAGAACACCATCTTCTTGGGTGATGTCGTAGCCTCGGAACGGCTCCGCCGAGGTGGCCGGCTGAACGTCGGTGAAGCATGGGGCAAGCTGCCCAAAGAGTGGATCGAGGCCTACGACGCCAACCACCTTGCGCAACTGAACGACTGCCGCTCGCACCGCGGCCTGCCGGTCCCCGACGGCGGCCACTGATGAGCGAGCACCTTGAAGCAAGGCTGCAACGGCTCGAGGACCTCGCTGCGATCCATCAGCTGTTCGTCGACTACGGCGTGTACCTCGACGCCGGCGACTTCGGTGCCTACGCTGCTTTGTTCGCCGCCGACGGCGAGGTGCTGCTCGGCCCGATGGGGCGGGCCACGGGGCCCGGGCAGATCAAGGCGTTGATGGAACGGGTGCTGGCCGGTTTGGTCGGTTCCACGTATC
The DNA here is from genome assembly GCA_043756365.1 of Acidimicrobiales bacterium. Lineage (GTDB taxonomy): Bacteria > Actinomycetota > Acidimicrobiia > Acidimicrobiales > Ilumatobacteraceae > VFMC01. The sequence continues at coordinate 5,969 of JAYURF010000545.1, read as the reverse complement.
ACATCATCAGCAGCCCCGTGGTCGATCTCGTTGGCGATATGGCCACATCAACAGTGATGTGGACCGTGGTGGAGCGCGCCGCCGATGGCCAGCCGCGGCTATCGATGGTGGGCAAGCACCACGACGAACTGGTTCGAGAGAACGGTCGGTGGCGGTTCAAGTCGCGCCGCGGTCACATCGACATCCCCTCGACCTACTCCCGCTAAAACAGGCCGCCTACTCCGGCTGAATCAGACCCCAGCCACCGACACGCTCAGGCTTCGGCTCGCCGTCGCGCCCTTCGAATCCGTGACCCGCAGTGTGAAGGTGAACGTGCCGGCGGTGGTCGGTGTGCCGGTGATCCGAACCAGCGGCCCATCACGGTTGTCCTGGACGAGCGACATCCCCGGCGGCAACTGACCGGCGGTTCTCGCCCACGTGTAGGGCCGGACACCGCCGCTGCCATCGATCCACAGGTTGGAGAAGCTTCCGACCACTGGCGACCACGGCGTTTGCGCGTTGATCACGATCCCGAGCGGTGGATTGATCGTGATCGTGACGACGATGGTCGCTTGCGCGCCGCTCGCGTCGTCGGTCGCCCTGAGGGTGAACGTGTTCGTTTGCACAGTGGTCGGCACACCAGCGACCGAGATCATGTCGAGCTTGCACGGGGTGGAGCCCGCGTTCGGGTCGGAGAGGAACAGTCCGTTCGGCAACTGCCCGGCGATGATGTCGAACGACACACAGCCAGCGTCGGTGGTGCCGAGCGTGGTCCCGATGCCGGTTGCCGTGTCGACGAAGTTCGACCCCACGAAGCCCGGTCCCATGGTGGTCGATGCGGCGAAGAAGCCAAAAATCGGTTCCGGGTGGATTGTCAACTGTCTGGTCAGCGTGACCCCACCAGCCGAGGCGGTGATCGTGACGACGGTCGCCGCAGTAACGGCGGCAACGTGGCGAACGTTGAACACCGCTTGAGCGAACCCGGGCTCGACCTGCACGGACGCCACCTGGGCGGTAGAACCGAGGGTGACCCTGGCGATGTCCGGATGGCTGCTGGCCACGGCGACCGTGGCCGGCGCCGAGGCAACGCTCGCCAGCAGGATTTCCCCATTGGCAATGGTGCCGACTGCGGAGAGCGAGGTGTGGCTCAGCCCGAGGAAGGATAGAACCGGCGCGGAAGCCGCCGGTGGCGTAACGGCCAAGGTCGTGGAACGGCTCACGCCGAGGTAGGTCGCGGTGAGCGTCGCGGCAACCTGCGCTGTGACAGCCGATGTCGCAACGGGGAACGTCACACTCGTGGCTCCCGCTGGCATTGCCACGCTTGCACCCACGGTGGCGACCGTGGAGTTGCTGTTCAGGGCCACCACCGCCCCACCTGCGGGAGCAGCGCGGGTGAGTGTGACCGTACCGGTCGCGCCGGTACCGCCGGCAACGCTCGTCGGGGCGACGATCACGATGCTGAGACTGGCAGCTGCGGTGACGGTGCATCCCGACAGTGTGGCCACGACCGTCGTCCTCCCATCGCTCACCGTCACCTTGCACGTGCTCGACCGGTAGCCCGCCGCGGTGACCTTGTACGCCCCCTTGCTGTCGGCTGTACCGGTGGCGCGCGACTCGGGCGAGGTCACGGCGATGGTGGCACTCGCGACTGCGCCGTTCCCCTCCACCCGCAAGCTGCCCGACGACAGCGATGCCCTCGACACACTGACGGCAGCCTGTGCCACCGATGGAACACCCACCACGAACGCGGTCAGCGACAGCACCATCACGATGGCGACACGACGCACGACCCGACCCTGGAACATGCTCATCGCGATCCTCATCCCAGCTTCCGATCGGCGTCACGGTCTCCCCACGGAAGCCGTCTCGAGGGGACGGTTTCATGATGGCACGACTCCCGGAGGAGCGATACTGGACAATGGTCGTAGAACCACCGCACAGTCGCACCGCGCGCACCCCGGATCAGGCGTTGGGATCGACGAGGATCTTGATGTGGCGGTCGGCGTGGTGGAGCAACTCCTCCAGGCCGTGCTCGACCAGGTCGTCGAGGCCAATGTGGTCGGTGATCATCGTCGCCGCGTCGAAACCTCCCGAGGTGAGTTGCGCCAACGCAATCGGGAAGTCGATGTCTGGCTCGTAGGTCATCGAGAAGCGGACGTCGATCTCTTTGATCATCGCCCTGCTCATGTCGATCCGAGCCGGTTCCTGCCAGCCGGCAACGCTGACCAACGTGCCCCTCGGCCGCAACGCGAGGATGCCCTGGTGCAGCGCGGCGTGCACCGCGGTGGTGTCGAACACGATGTCGACACCGTGGCGGGTGAGGTCGCGAACCACGCTGATCGGATCGACCTCGGCGGGGTCGAGGACCGCCGTCGCGCCGAAACGTTCGGCGGCGCGACGGCGCGCACTCGACGGGTCGGTGACGATCATGATCGACGCGCCACCAGCCCGGACCGCTTGCAGCAAGCCGAGCCCGATCGGACCGGCACCGAGGATCAACACGGTCGCGCCCAGCGTCGGCGGTCCACGCCGTACCGCATGCACCGCCACGGCCATCGGCTCGGTGAGCGCTGCACTGGCAACATCGAGCCCGGCCGGCACGGCAAACGCCGACTGGCGTGTCACGCACACCTGCGGGGCGAGACCGCCGTGCAACGGTCGCCCGTATCCGCCGTAGAGGGCAAGCCGTCGGCACATGTGCGGCCACCGGTGCTGGCACGACCAGCACGTGCCACACGAGTCGAGCGGCGCGACCACCACCTCGGATCCGATAGCAATGTCGTCGACGCCATCGCCGACCGCACGAACCGTGCCAGAGAACTCGTGTCCGAGCACCACGCCGGAGACGTGCATCGACGCTCCTCCGGACGACGACCCGACGTAGGTATGCAGGTCGCTACCGCAGATGCCGTTGCGCGACACGTCGAGCAGCACCTGGCCGGGCGCGGGTTCCGGCTCGGCGACCTCCTCGATGCGGATATCACGTGGCCCGTAGTAGACGGCGGCCTTCATGTCAGCGACTGCGAGCCGGGATCGACTGGCGGTGCGGAGCGATCCGGTGCGGAGCGATCCGGTGCGGAGCGATCCGGTGTCGAGCGATCCGGTGCGGAGCGATCCGGTGTCGAGTTGCGCACCGTGGCGGTGGGTTTGTCGACACGCGGCGGCACCACAGAGTCGCCTCCGGCAGCCACCCCCGAACGGTGGGCGATGTAATCGGGTGACAGGTTGGGCACCGGGAGGCCGAGGCGGCGGGCGAGCATCTGGGTGACCGCGTTGTCGTGCCCCATCCGCGTGTCGGCGACGGCGAGGCCGTTGGCGACACGGAAGTCGGCCTGGCGGATCAGGGTGGTTGCCATAAAGAACTCCTCCATCAACTCGAAGTACCACAGGTCGCGCAGCGTTCGTCCCGACCGGGCTTCGTACTCGGCGAGGGTAGCGGCGCGGTCTGGCCACCCCGCGAGCCGCTCGATGCCCGATGCCGTCGTGGCGAAGTCGTCAAAGAACAGCCAGTGCGCCACATCGATGGCCGCCGGCCCGATCGTGGCAACCTCCCAGTCGATGGCCGCGGCCACGCGATGGTTGTCACCGAAGATCATGTTGCCCACGCGGGAGTCGCCCCACACCAGCACCGCATCGTCGGTGCGCACTGCGCCACGATCAGCCACCAGTCGCTCGAGCGCGGCATCGGTGACCGGAAACTCGCGGTGCTGAGTGGTCCATCGGTACCATTCGACAAGCCGGTCGAGGTGACGGTCGAGCGCGCCGGCCGGTGCCGCGCCGTCAAGCAGGAACGCGTGCGTCGCGGGCCAATCGGTGGCGTGAACAGCGATGAGCGCATCGAGTGCCGAGTCCCACATCATTCGCCGCTGCGATGCGGTGAGCGTTGGAAGGAAGCCGACGCTATGGATCGACGGCCGGGCCAGCGGCACCCGCCCGCGGACACGTTCCATGACGAAGAACGCGTCGCCGAGCAACTCTGGATCAGACTCGTATCCGAGCACATGGGGCACCGGCACAAGCCCACCGCGTTCGAGACCGATGAGAACCCTCGCCTCGCGGATCACATCGGGTGTGAGAAAGATCTGCTGGCCTCGTGGCTGCCGGCGAAGCACCAGCTCGCGGCAGTGCGGTCCGTCGGGTGCCATCCACGACGCGGTGAACAGCACCGTGTCGTTCGACTGCCCGGCACCGGGCCGTTCTCCGCCTTCGAGGTGCACGCCGTCATCCCCCGACGACACGCCCAAACAACCGGCGAGCCACGCCGCCAAGGCATCCGGCAGCACAACCGGACCGCTCACGACAGGCCGCTCACGACAGGCCGCTCACAACCGCACTGCACACGACGGAGCACACACTGCGGACGATACGACGTCGATCACGATTGGGGCGCGAACTGTGCGGCGAGCTGGCCGTAGAAATCTGCGGTACTGCCATGCAGGATCACCTCGTCGGCACCCGCGTCGAGGTATTCGCGTAGTCGGCTGGCGCATCGCGTCGCGGTGCCGGCCGCCGACGACGACGGCAGCCAGTGCGGCGGCAGCGTTGCGCTCAATGCGGCAAGGTCGGTGCGTGACAGGTGCTTGTCGGCGGGGCGATCACCGAGGGCCACAAGCGTCGGGTGCGAGCGGTACGCCTCGAGATCGGCGGCATCCCAGCCGTTCGCACTCACGAGCGCGTCGCCGAGTCCACTCACATGGAAGTAGCCAGCGGCGCGCGCCCCGATCACCAGCGCGCTGTCGGCATCGGTTCGGTCGGGCGCCGCCACCACCGCGGCATAGCAGCGGAACGTGCTCGGGTCGCGCCCCGCCCGCTGCGCCGCGGCACGAGCAATGGTCGCCGCGTGACCAACGGCTGCGGGGGTGAGGAACGGGTGCAGGATCACACCGTCGAAGCACCGCCCGGCAAGCTCGACCGTCTTCGGTCCGACCGCGGCCAGCAACAGCGGCGGCGGCGCAACGTCGGGGCGCTGCGGCAAGCGCAGGAGCGGAAAGTTCCCGGCCGGTCCGCGATAGGTAACCGACTCGCCGGCCCACAGGCGGCGCAGGATGCCGGCGCTGTCGCCGAGCGACGCGAGTGTGGGTGACGCCACGCCGTACGCGTTCCAACGCCACATCGCTGAACGTCCGAACCCCATGAGGAACCGGCCGCCGCTCAGGGCCTGCAAGGTTTGGCCCATCGACGCAAGGACCATCGGATGGCGCAGGCCCGTATGGGTAATGGCCGCACCGATTCGCACCCGCGCTGTCGCCACGGACAACGCTCCGGCCAGTGAGGGGAGATCCTTGGTGTCGTAGCGTTCGCCGATCCACACCGTGCCGAGGCCGATCTGTTCGGCCACGCGAGCTTCGTCGAGCGCGACCAGTGGGTCGGCCACCCCGCCGGGCACCACGTAGCAGCCGAGCGCGGCAGCACCTGTCACGTTGACCATGTCCGCGAACTCAGCGACCGAGCCTCGTTGCCCACCGCTGCACGCTGACAACGCTGAGATCTTCGACGTTCATGGATTCCCCCGGAAGAAGTTGACGGCCCTGTCAACTGTAGCGACGTACCGTGACTGCGGATCAGTCGCGCAGCAGGTACGCCGAATGCAACAGCTCAGGATGGTCCTTGAGCTCCTGCGCAGTTCCGGAGTAGCGAATCATCGCTCCCTCCATCACGTACGCAGTTGTCGCCAGGGCAAGTGCGACGTTGGCGAACTGCTCGATGAGCAGCACCCCGACACCGGATCCGGCAACGCCGGCAAGGGTCAGCTCGAGCCGCTTTACCACGATCGGGGCGAGACCCAGCGACAACTCGTCGACCAACAGCACCTTCGGGCGCGACACCAGCGCCTGGGCCAGCACCAACATCTGCTGCTCGCCACCGGACAGCGCTCGCGCCGGCTGGTCCCATCGCTTTTCGAGCTCGGGGAACAACGACAGCGCGTACTCAAGACCGGCCTTGGCCGCGGCCTTGTCGTCGGCGTAACAAGCAACGGCAAGGTTGTCTTC
>JAYURF010000544.1:0-8972 GCA_043756365.1 Acidimicrobiales bacterium | reverse complement strand
CGCTGCGCCAGGTCGAGCACCCGTTCATGCAGTTCGGCGTCTGGTTCGATAGTGAGGACGATGCCAAGCTCACGGGCCTGCGCCGCGCTGATCAATTCGCCGGTGAACATCAAGAACTTGGCCCACTGGCGGCCGATGACCGGCACCATCGTGGTTGCCCCGACGAGGCCCAGCCGGCCCTCGGGGAAACCGAACTGCGCCTCCTCGCCGGCGACCACCAGATCGCACGCCGATGCCAACAGCAACCCGGCACCGAGGCAGTGCCCGTGCACCTCGGCGATGGTCGGCAGGCGGCTTGCGGCGAACCGCTCGTAGAAAGCCGCTGCCGATTCGAGGAATCGCACGTCGTCGATCGGGCGTTCGCGCTTTGCATTGCCGGTCAAGTCCCCACCCGCGCAGAACGAGCGGCCGGCCCCGCGCACGACCACGCAGCCGATCGCCGCGTCGGCCTCGGCGGTGGCGAGTGCGTCGACGATCTGATCGCGGGTGCCGCCAGGCCGTGCCGAGATGACGTTCAAGACTGCGGGCCGGTTGAGCGTGATGATGGCGATGCCGTCGGCGGCTTGGAAGCTGATCTCGTCGTAGTTCATGCGCACCTCTCGCTGTCGCCTGACAGTATCCGGTGCTGTGGTATCGGGTCCCGATCACCCGTGTGCGTCACCGGCGATGCGCCTGCGGGCCTCGGTGAGGCACGTGTTGGCGTCGCGGTTTCGGCGCAGCGTGGGGCAGTGCTGGGCGTTGGCACCACGGGCGGCGATCGCCGCTTCGGTCGGCTTGGCGAAGATCGGGTGGGGGGTGACCTCGAGGATGATCCCGAAGCCATCGGCCAGCAGCCGGTCGAGGAGCTGGCCGCCGCGCACCGGCTGGATCAGGTTGCGTACCCAGTAATCGGCATCGAGCGCGCTCCCGGCGACCGGCCCGCCGGTGACGGCCGAGTAGAACGTCACTCGCCCGTCCGCCGGGCGGATGCCGGCAAGGCGTTGACGGAGCGGTTCGGCGAGTGGTTCGAGCAGGCACGAGTGGGCGGGATACTCGACCCGCACCCGTGCTGCGAACACGCCGAGCCGTTCGCCGCGCAGCAGCAACTCGGCGAGCGCTGCCTCGCGTCCCGAGAACGTGGTGGTGCCGGGACCGTTGTAGCCGGCGACCCACGCATCGTCTTCCAAACCGGCGAGCACGTCGGCCACCTGGTCGCCGTCGACGTTCAGCACCACCGTTCCACCCTCCGGTCGGTGCATCTGCAACAACTCACCCCGGGCCAGCACCACCTCGACGGCGTCGGCGAGACTCAGCGCCCCGCACCGATTAGCTGCGGCGACCTCACCGAGGCTCGTACCGGCGACGGCATCACACCCGACCCCCTGCTCGGTCCACACCGCAGCGAGCGCGACCTCGACCGTGAACAACATCAGCTGAAGGTCGAGGATCCCCTCGAGGCGTGCTGCGTCGGATGCGGCGATGGCCTGGCGGACGCTCCATCCGGTCGTCGGCACCAGCAGCTCGTCGCACTGTGCAACCGCGGCACCGAATGCCGGCGAGGTGTGCAGGAGGTCCCGGCCCATGCCGGCCCACTGCGAGCCCTGGCCCGGGAACAGCTGCACGATCCTGGGTGTCATGCGTCGAGTCTCACACGTTGCCCACATCGGCCAGCGGTGCTCGGCCTCCGGTTGACGCTTGGTAGGTTCGATCCCGAGCAAAAAATCGAAGGAGATCACAATGAGCGTCATCGTCGAGGACCGGGACGGGGTCCGCATCGTCACGCTCGATCGCCCGGAGGCCGGCAACTCGCTGAACGGTGCCGTCGGCCAAGGACTGGTCGACGCGCTCAGCGACGCGGCGACCAATGACGATGTCCGGGCGGTCCTGATCACCGGTACCGGTGAGCGGATCTTCTGCGCGGGGATGGATCTGAAGGCGTTCGTCGCGGGCGAGGACCTGAGCGCCGTGGGGGCCGGGCTGGCGATGCTGGCCGGCTGCCCGAAACCAGTGATCGCCGCAGTCAACGGCGTGGCGGTCGCCGGCGGGTTCGAGGTGGTGATGCGCTGCGACCTGGTGGTAGCTGCCGAGCACGCCCGGTTCGGCATCCCCGAGGTGAAACGCGGTCTCGTGGCAGCGGGGGGCGGAACGCGCCTGCCGACACGAATCCCGATGCAGATCGCACTGGAGATGGGCCTGACCGGTGAGCCGATCACAGCGCAGCGCGCCCTCGAGCTCGGTCTCGTCAACCGGGTGGTGCCGGCCGCCGAGGTGCTCGACACCGCGTTGGGGGTCGCCGCACTGATCTGCGCCAACGGTCCACTTGCCGTGCGGGCGACGAAGCGGCTGATGCTCGAAGAGGTCGGCCCCGACACCGCCGCTCACGTCCGCGAGGTCACTCGCCCCGTCTTCGCCAGCGAGGATGCCATGGAGGGTTCTCGGGCGTTCGCCGAGAAGCGCCCGCCCGTGTGGAAGGGCCGCTGACGGTCGTGGCCGTGATGACCAGTGAGTCCTCGACGCGGGCCCGGGGGCAGAGCTGGGGGCTGGCGGCGATGGGGCTGGCCATCTCGGCGTGGGGGCTCACAAGCGTGTTGATCAAGTCGATCGACATGGACGCGCTGCCGCTCGCGTTCTGGCGGTTCGCCGTGTATGCGGTGCTCATCACTACATGGGTGCGCACTCGCGGTGGCCGCATCAACGCGCGCGTGATCAAAGGTTCGGCCCCCGGTGGGTTGTGCCTGGCCAGCGATGTCATGTTGTTCTTCATTGCGGTCAAGCTGACCAACGTGGTCAACGCCACCACCATCGGGGCGCTGCAGCCACTGGTAGTCGGCGTGTTCGCGGCACGCATGTTCGGGGAACGGGTGCGGCTGCGTGAGATCGTTGCCGCGCTCGCGGCGATCGGCGGGGTCGTCGCGATCGTGGTCGAGTCGGCCGGGACACCGGAGTGGAGCGGAACCGGCGACCTCGCCGCAGCCGGGACGCTGTTTGCCTGGAGCGGCTACTTCATCTTCGCCAAGCGCGCCGCTGGGACGCTGACCCCCGTTGAGTACACCGCCGGCACATCGTGGTGGACGGCCGCATTGGCGCTGCCGATCGGGCTCATCGCCGGATCCGACATGACCCCGCCGCCCCGCTCGGAATGGGTGATGCTGATCGGGCTGATCATCCTCGGCGGCGTGCTCGGTCACGCCATGATGAACTGGGCGATCGTGCGCGTCCCGCTGTGGCTCGGGTCCACCCTGACGCTGCTGATCCCGGTGGTGTCATCGATCGCCGCGTGGGTGCTTCTCGACGAGGCGCTCACCGGCGTGCAGGTGATCGCGATGTGCGTCGTTGTGGCCGCCCTGGCATCGATCGTCATGAGCCAACGAGCCGCCCCGGTCGAAACATCCATCGCGTAGCACTCTGAAAAGAGGAGCCACCTGCGCCGCCCGGCCGACCGCGACTATAACCCGAGGGGGTAGCCGCCGCTGACCTTGACGGTCTCGCCGGTGATGAAGCTCGCTTCGTCCGAGCACAGGAACAGCGTGGTCGACACGACGTCATCCATCGTTCCGAGTCGGTGGACCAGTTGGCGGTTCTCGACGAAATCGTCGATCATCGCCGGCGGCAAACCCTCGAGCGCATTCTCGGTGGCCATCAGTCCGGGTGCGATTGCGTTCACCCTGATTCGGTCTGGGGCGAGTTCGGTGGCGAACGCAACAGTGAGGCCGCGCACCGCCAGCTTGGACACCCCGTACGGCGACGTGGTCAGGTAGCCGGCGATCGAGGAGATGTTGACGACCGCTCCGCCGCCTCGCTGGCGCATGCTCGCCCGGCAGGCGACGGTGCAGTTGACGACACCGATCACGTTCACGTCGAACAGGGAGCGCAGCTCGTGGCGGGGGAGCACCGAAAACGGCTGGTTGTAGTGCAACAGGTGCAGCCCGGCGTTGTTGATGCAGATGTCAACGCCGCCGAACTCCAGGGTCGTGCGGGCGACGGCGGCCTCGACGGTGGCCTCGTCGGCAACGTCGCACGCCACCGCAATGGCTTGGGCCCCGACGGCGCGCAGCTCTGCAGCGGTCCGCTCGCCCGCATCGCGATCGATGTCACCAATTACGACTGCGGCACCCTCGGCCGTGAACGCCCGGGCGAAAGCTCGGCCGAAGCCAACCGCCCCGCCGGTGATGAACGCGACCTTGCCGACGAAGCGGCCGGAGCGCTCAGCCATCGTTGACCCACCCGCTCAGCTCGCCCAGCAGCCCGAGATCGAGCCCCATCGAGGCGGCCACCTCACGAATCACGGCGACGTCCTTGGCGAGGAACGGTCGGGCGGTTTCGATCATCGCCTCGGGTAGGAGGTGCTGGAGCAGGGCGAGTGCGAAACTGTTGCCGCTGCATGTCGCGAGCGTAGACGCCAACCGGCTGGGGGTCACGGACATGGCCTCGGCAAGCCGCGCTGCTTCGACCGCCATGCGTAGGTTGACCGTGAACAGCAGGTTGTTGATCAACTTGATCCGCTGTGCGTCGCCAATCGCCCCGACATGGAGGATCGGGTCGGCGTACACCGCGAGCACCGGGCGGACCCGTTCGACATCAGCTTCATCGCCACCGAGCAGCAGCGTCAAGCGACCGGCACGGATCTGGTCGGCGGTGCCGCTCATCGGTGCGTCGACGACATGCACCCCCGCCGGCGCACGATCGGCGAGCTCGGCCACCAGATCGGGGCTCCCGGTGACGTGGCTCACCAACGTCGCTCCCGGCGGTAGTGCGCCCAGCACCCCATCGCCGACCAGTAGCTCGCGGAGCTGGGCATCCGAGAACACGCATACGATCAACACATCGACCGAGGCGGCAAGGTCGGCCGCATGACCGGTGACGGCGATGCCCGCAGCGGCGAGCTCGTCGCGCAGCTCGGCGCGCCGGGCGAACACCGTGACGCCTTGATCGGCGGTCACCAGCCGGTCCACCATTGGCCGCCCCATCTGCCCGGCACCGATGAACCCGACCCGCAGATCGGGAGCGGTTGTCGACGGGTTCATGATCAGCCCTCGGGTCTCGCCAGGAGGACTCGCTGGACGAACGCGGCCTGCATCTCGATGATGTCGTCGTCGGTCGGCTCGTAGGAACTGCCTGCACCTTCATTGGGGAAGTGCTCCAACAACCCGGCCAACATCATGCCCGCGGCGCGACGGTCCAGGGCGTAAGTGCGCTTGGGCCCGAACGTTGCGGCGACAGCATCACCGAGGGCGCTGACCACATCGGCGGCTGGAGCGAGTACCGACGCATCGATCGGGAACCCTTCGGTCCAGGCCCGCAACACGCCGGCGTAACTGCGTTGTAGTACGAGGAATTGGCGCAACCAACGTCGTAGCTCGCCGCCTTCGTCACGACTGTTTGCCGCTGCGGCGAACTCGCCCAACACCGGGCACATCTGGGTCGCGCACTCCGATGCCAACGCGATCATCAGCTCCAACTTGTCGTCGAAGTAGCGGTAGTAGGTTCCGCGCGCCAAACCAGCCTCGGTGACGATCTGGTCGACGTTGGCGGCGTCGTAACCGTTCGCGGCAAACACCCGGCTGGCTGCGTCGAGCAACGTTCGCACGGTGCGCGCGCTTTGCGGGCTCAGTTGGGCGAACGGCGTGGAGACCGGTATCTCGGAGCGATGCGGCAAGGTGGCCAATGGCCCGATGTCGGGCATCGGAGGAGGAAGCATGTTCCCCGCAGGGTCCTGCGGGTCCGCTGCGTCGAGCGGGTCCACGGCCACCCAGGAGTCGAGAACGTGATGGGGGGTTTCGGGAAACAGGAACAACTGGATTGCCGTTGCCAGGCTGTCGAGCAGTCGCGCGTCGCTGGGGCCAGGGCGGTACACGTGGCGGATGTAGTTGAACCTCGCGCACAGCGACAGCGTGAGGATCGACGCCGCGTCGGGATTCGTCCCCTCGTACCCGCCGTAGCGGAGCACCTCCGAAAACCACACGGTGTGCAGGTCGACGAACCTGGCCAGGCGGCGGCGCAGCGGGGCCTGAGGTGAGCTGACGTTGGCCCACTCCACGAACATCGCCGAGTAGCGATCGAACACCGTCGACCACTCCTGGAGCCAGCGATGCATGTTCGTGAAACCATCGGCGGTCGGGCCGAGTGGTCCGAGCCGCTGATTGACGTGAACCAGTGCCCCGCCCGCCTCGAGCATCAACTCGACGAAGATGGCTTCCTTGCTCTCGAAATATTGATACAGCGTCGCTCGCGACGTGTCGGCGCCCGCAGCGATCTCTTCGACTGCAGTGGCATGAAACCCTCGCTCGGTGAAGCACACCAACGCGGCGTCGACGATCTGCTGACGGGTCAACGCCCCGCGCGATCCAACGACGGGGCTGTTCGGGCCGTAGCTGGACCGGCGGGTGTAGGGCTGCCGGTCGGCCACAGCCGCGCTCACGTGGCGCTCGGCGGATTCGGGGATGGTCATGTCGGTGGGTCTTCCTGCAGAGGTAAGCCCATCGATCCGGACTTCATCTGACGATCGTGTCAGACTAGTTGATCAGGCCTACGAGAGGATTCGATGAGCTTTCAACCGCTTCCCGCCGTCACCGATGACACCGCTGCGTTCTGGGAAGGCGGGGCCGATGGCGCGCTACGGATCCATCGCTGCCGTGTGTGTCGCAACTGGTTTCATCCCCCCGCCCCGGTGTGTCCTCAGTGCCTGTCGCTCGATGTCGGACCCGACGAAGCGTCCGGCCACGCCACCGTCGCCGGGTTCAGTATCAACGTGCAACCGTGGTCGCCTGACATGCAGGTTCCGTACGTGGTCGCCGTCGTCGCGCTCGACGATGCGCCGGGGGTGCAGCTCACCACCCGTCTCGTCGACGTGGCCCCCGATGAGGTGTCGGTCGGCATGGCGGTCCAGGTGCGGTTCGTGCAGGCCGACGACATCTGGTTACCGCTGTTCGGTCCTGCTGTCGCTGCAAGGCCGGCCACGTCATGAGCGCCTTACGGATCGGCGAACGCGACGCTGTCATCTCCGGTATCGGCCGCTCGGTCGTCGGTCGCAAGCTCGGCCGGACCGGGTTGTCGCTCTCGGTCGAATCGGCGCTGGCGGCACTCGATGATGCCGGCCTCAGTCGCGACGACATCGACGGCCTATCGACCTACCCCGGGCTGATGGACGCCTCGCCCGGCATGTCGCCGACCGGCATCACCGAACTGCAGGATGCGCTGCGGTTGAAGCTCAACTGGTACTCGGGCGGGCCCGAGACCCCGGGACAGCTCGGTGCCGTGTTCAACGCGATCGCTGCGGTCGCAGCCGGGTTCGCCAACCATGTACTGGTGTTCCGCACGGTGACCGAATCGTCGGCGCAGACCCCGCAGCGGCGGGCGAGCGTGGTTGGTTCCGGCAGCGGCCGGGTCGGTGGCCCAATGCAGTGGATGGTGCCGTTCCATGCTGTCAGCGCGGCCAACTGGGTCGGTGTGTACGCACAGCGATACATGCACGACTACGGCTTGACCCGGACCCAACTCGGCCAGATCCCGCTCAACCAGCGCCGCCATGCAGCGCTGTACGACAAGGCCATCTTCCGCGATCCGCTCACCCTTGACGACTACCTCAACGCCCGCGTGGTGTCGTGGCCGCTCGGGCTGTACGACTGCGATATCCCCTGCGATGGGTCGTGCGCGGTCATCGTGTCGCGCGCCGATGCCACGCCCGACCTGAAGCAGGTGGTCCGCATCGAAGCAATCGGTTCGGCGCTTACCGGCCGCAACACCTGGGATCAGCGCGCCGACCTCACCGAGACCGCGGCGCACGACGCCGTGCCGATGATGTTCGCGCGCACGGATCTGACCATCGACGATGTCGACACGGTGCAGCTGTACGACGGCTTTTCGTTCCTGACGATCACCTGGCTGGAAGCCCTCGGGCTGTTCCCCAAGGGCGAGGCCGGGCCGTGGCTCGAGCCGGGCGAGAGCCGCATCGGACTCGGGGGACAGATGCCCCTGAACACCAACGGTGGCCAACTGTCAGGCGGTCGCCTGCACGGCTATGGCTACCTCTACGAAGCCTGCGCGCAGTTACGCGGCGAAGCCACCGGTCGTCAGGTGGAGGGTGCCGAGGTGGCCGTCGTCGGTGTCGGCGGCGGCCCGCTCGGCGGGTGCATGATGTTGACCAAGGACCGCTGACGCAGTCGGCGACCGTTCAGCCCCGGCTCGGTCAGCCGAGTGTGCCGGCCTCGCGTAGGGCGCTGATCTCGTCCCAGTCCATCCCGGCATCCATCAGGATCGTCTCGGTGTCTTGACCGAGCTCTGGTGCGGCACCCTGGGGCGCCGTTGGCTGCTCGTCGAACGACATCGGAGATGCGACGATGCGGAACTCGATGCCTTCGTTGTCGGTGAGCTTCGGCAGCATCGAGTTCGGCTCGATCTGCACGTGGTTGTGTACTTCCTTGACATCGAGCACCGGAGCCCACACCCCGGAGAACTCGTCGAGGCGGCGGGTCCACTCGGCAAGGGTGGCCGAGGCAAAGATCCCGTCCAGCACCCGCACGCACTCCTCACGGTTGACGTAGCGGACGCCCATGTTGGCGAAGCGCTCGTCGTCGACCAGGTCGGGCCGTTGCATCACTGCGCACAGCTCCCCCCAGAACCGGTCGGCCTGCAACAGCACGAGGTACAGCCACCGGTCATCGGAGGTGCGGTACCAGTTGGTCAGCGGGTTGCCGGGCGAGGTGCGGTTGGGCAGCATCGGTGTGTCCTGGTACGGGGCACCGACCAGATCTGGCGACATCGCCCACATCCCGACGCTCATCAGCGATACGTCGACGACCGACGGCTCGCCGGTGCGCTCGCGCTTGAACAACGCGGTCGAGATCGCCCCGGCCAAGGTGGTGCCTCCCTGCAGATCGAAGAACGCCGGCGGCTGCGACGGGGGAGCGTCGTCGCCGATGCTGTCGAGCATCCGCTTGGCGAATCCTGACGTTGCCCAGCCGGCGGCCAGGTCGTACCCGCCGGTGTCGCGCATC